>CAIUOO010000426.1 GCA_903900795.1 uncultured Gemmatimonadota bacterium
AACCGGTCGGCGATGCGATCGGCCGCCGACTTCGCGTCGAAGCGATCGTCATTCGTGAGAATGATGATCGTCGTTTTGCGCCCGGGAAACCGTACCCACGCCGATCGCCGTCCTTCGCTGATCCCGTACACGACCTGCATGACATCGCCACGTACGACATCGATCCAGAGTCCCTTCGGCTCCACGTTCTGTGTCGTACGGGCCTGATCGAAGCGGTACAGATCGTCCACGTTACCGGTCCACAGTTTCGTGGTGCTGTCGTAGGAAAGACGTTGCGTGCCGCCCATTCCCGTGACGCGACGCACCGAGGCCGCCGTGATGCGACCCGTGCTGTCGGGGGCGAGCGCCGCGTTCAACACGGCCGACAATCCGGCGAGCGCAAAGTGCGGCGCGCCGGATTCCGGCGTGAATCGACGCTGCACGGCGATGCCGTACGCGCGGTTCACCAACACCTTGCCGTCCTGCGCCACGAGGATCGCGGCCCCGCCGCTGGCCGAGTCACCGTACGAGGCGAACACGTTGTCCACGAACATCTGCGTCAGCGGCGTGGCGTCGATGGCGCGCGACACCACGCGACGGGTGGCCAGGTTGTAGCGGTCACCGGGGCGCAGCGTCAGGAACGGCTTGCCCGCATCGTTGGCATCGCGGCCGTTGTACACGAACGCCTTGTTGCGCCCGATGATCTCGGCGCTGTCACCGCGCACCACCCACACCGTGCCTTCGTCTTCGGAAATGCCGAGCAGGTCGGGGCGACGGGACGTGAGGGAGTCGTGCAGGTCGGGCAGCCGTTCGCGGGCGACCACATGCTGGTCGATGGCCACGCCGCGCAAATATGAGAAGCCTTTCAGATACTGCGGATGATTGAACAGGCGATTGTCGTTGGACGGCGCACCGCGCACGAGATAGTCGCCCAGAATCGACGCGCCGGCCGACGATCCACCTACCACGCCGCCACGATCGAGGACCGCCTGAAACGCGCGCTCCGACTTCGTGCCCGCGTATGAGTGGACGAGCCGGTAATGGCGGCCGCCGTCGAACCACACGCCACGCGCATTCGCGATCGTTGCCACGAAGCTGTCGGCATCGGCCACGGTGCGACTCGTCGTGTGGTACACCACCACGTTGCGCGCACCGGCACTCTTGAGTCCCCGTCCACTTTCGGAGATGTTGATGGAATCGCCACCAGCCGTTGGTACATCGACGATCAGCGCATCGGGCCCGCCGGCGAGTTCGATGAACTTCGCGAACACCTCAGGCCCCTGCTGACCGCCGCCCACCACCATCACCGAGCCGGTGCGCGGACCCACCGATGGGGTGCCACGCGCACTCGCGGTCGCGGCGGACGTTCCCGTACTCGTCGACGCCCCCGTCGATCTCGTGCAGCCGACGGCAATCGAGGACAACAACACGGTCGCTGTCACGGCACGGCAACGAACGCGGAACGAGGGGGCGGGCATAGGAGGCATCCGGAGGAAGGCAAACGGGTCGGTACTCGAAGCACCCTCAGCTTACGCTCCGGACGCCCACCTCGCTGGCTACATGTGGCCCACGGGTCTGGCCTCGGGCCTGGCCTCGGCGTCGCGGATCGCGCGCTGGGTCATCCGCGCGAAGAGCAGGCCAAGCACCACCGTTGCCACGATGCCGAGAACCAGTACGGGCATCGGCAATGCGCCCTTCCCGTTCGCCGCCTTGGCGCCGGCGGCGCCGAACGCCGCGTATGACGCGATGATCGGCAGCATTCCCGGCATCGCCATCACGAAGTCGCGCGTGCGAACCCGTGTGACACCCAGCGCGTAGTTCGACAAAACGAACGGGATCGCTGGCGACAGGCGCAGCAGGAACATCAGGCGGAGCCCGTCGTCGCCGATGACGCGATCGACCGCGGACAGCGTGGGGTGCGCTGCTACCCGCCGAGCCACGCTGGCACGAAGCACGGTGCGTCCCAAACCGAACGCCAGCGTGCCGCCGACGGTCGCGCCGGTCAAGACCAGCAGGCTGCCGTTGACGACGCCAAAGACGGCGCCGGCGGCCATCGCGAGCAGGAAGGCCGGCAGCATCAAGAGTACCACGCCGACATACGCGCCCAGAAAGGCGAGCGGTGCCCACACGCCGAGCGTCTGGACCCACGTGGAGAATCCCGGCAGATACGGCGTGGCCAACTGGCCGATCGAAATGCCGGCGATCAGTGGCACCGCGATCCCAGCAGCACGAACCAGTCCGGTCGCGGCACTCTTGAGGTCGATGGACATGGCGAAATATACCCTGTAAAAACACAACGGCCCCTGCGCGAAATACGCAGGGGCCGTTCTCCGCCGCGGTGTGAACTACTGCAGCGGCTTCGTCGGGCGCTGGAATCCGCCGTCGAGCGCGTTCAGGAACAGCTTGTACGTGCCGTGCGGCTGCGTGCGGAACAGAATCTCCGGTCCGAACAGCCACATTGTGCCCTTGCCCATCTTGGCTTCGGCCATCGCGACGCCGCCCTTGAGCAGCTCCTGTCCCCACGCCCAGCCGCTGGTGAGCGGCTTGTCCGTATCGAACGTGGCGAGCACGCGCACCCCCTTGGCCGCGGCATCGGGGCCCAGCTTCATCACCGGGCTGTTGTCGAACATCACGCTCGGGCGCGGGTTCATGCCCGTGGCGATCGTGGTCGACGTGTCGATGGCGACTTCGAGCAGCGAGCCGGGGATGTAGTACTTCTCGCCCGCGTACGGACGCCCATTCGCTTCCGTCAGGTAATTCTCGATCGGCAGCCCCATCGCCTTGCCGAGGCCGATGGACGATCCGATCGCGACGATGCGGCCTCCCGCTTCCACGAAGGTCTTGAGCGCCGGCACCGACTTCTCGGGGCTAATGCGGCCAATCGTGCGGCGGAACTCCGCCGGAATGAGCGTGGTGTCGGGCGAGCCACCGAAGCCGCGGCCTGCGCCCGCCTCAGAGAACATGCCGTCGGTCACCACGATCACGTCGTACTTCGCCTTGAGATTGCCGGCGTCGACATCCTGCGGATAGATCGTGGTGTACGCGAACTCGAACTTCTCCAGCAGCAAGCGTGTCCAACCAGTCGGCATGCTGCCGCCGTAGCGATCAATGAGCGCGATACGCAGCGGCTGCACCGGCTGGGCCGAGCCGGGCCTGCTGTTCGCGGCGGCGAAGTTCACGCCGAGATCCTTCGCGGCCTGCGTCACGACCTTGTCGGCCGCACCGCCGGCGGGAATGAACCACGTGCCGACCGGCCACGTCGTGCCACCATCGGTGAACGCCGTGGGGATGCGCGAGGCCTTCACCTTCACGGCGGCCAGACGGTTGGCCACCGTGGAGGCGTCGTTCACTTCCGGCCGCACGAAGTAGCCGGCCTTGCCCTTCGCAATCGTGCCCATCGGCATCGTCGTGACGCCGTTCACC
>CAIUOO010000427.1 GCA_903900795.1 uncultured Gemmatimonadota bacterium
ATGAGCCCCGAGAACACGCGTCCGTTCTACTACTCGCAGGTGCGCGTCGATCCGAAGGATCCGAATCGCGTGTACTGGTCATCCACGCCGGTGAAGTACTCGAGCGACGGCGGCAAGACCGCAGGCAGCACCACGGAAGGCCTTCACGTGGACCATCACGCCATGTGGATCGATCCCAACGATCCGCAGCGCATTATCACCGGCAACGACGGTGGTATCGGCGTGTCGAACGATCGCGGTGGCAACTGGCTGTTCCCCAACTCCATCGCCCTCGGCCAGTTCTACAACATCTCGGCTGACATGGGCGTGCCGTACCGCGTGTGCGGCGGCCTGCAGGACAACGGATCGTGGTGCGGCCCGAGCCGTCGCAAGCAGGGCCCCGTCACCAACGCCATGTGGCACAATGTGGGGGGCGGCGACGGCTTCGTGACGCAGCAGGATCAAACGAACACCGACATCATGTACAGCGAATCGCAGGGCGGCAGCATGGGTCGCCTCAACTTCGCGACCGGTGAGCGCACGGGCCTCCGCAAGCCCACGTGGCGCGACGGTGGCTACTTGCAGTGGAATGATTCCATCTACGCCGTGTGGCCCGATACCACCAAGCCCGCCACCGCCGCGCAGAAGAAGCAGATGGCGGCCTATCGGGCGCGTCAGCGTACCGACTCGGTGGCCTACGCGCTGCGCTGGAACTGGAACACGCCGTACATCATCTCGAAGCACAATCCGGCCACGCTGTACTTCGGCGCCAACCGCGTGCTCAAGAGCGTGAAGCACGGCGACGACATGTTCCCCATCTCCGGCGAACTGTCGTACGCGGATTCGGCCAAGCTGTTCGTGGCGCTCAAGACCACCGGCGGCATCACGCCCGACGTGACGGGTGCAGAAACGTTCGGAACGGTCGTGTCGCTGAACGAATCGTCGATCCGCCCGGGCTTGCTCTACGCCGGCACCGACGACGGCCGCGTGTGGCTCACGAGAAATGATGGCGCGCAGTGGGACGAGGTGACGAAGAACTTCACCGGCGTACCGGCCGGCAGCTACGTGTCGCGCATCGAGCCGTCACACTTCGACAGCGCCACGTTCTACGTCACGTTCGACAATCATCGCAACGACGACTACACGCCGTACGTGTTCATGACGACGAACTTCGGCCGCACGTTCACGTCGATCGTGAACAACCTGCCCAAGGGTCAGACCGACTTCGTGCACGTGATCCGTGAAGACACGAGGAATCAGAATCTCCTGTTCGTGGGCACGGATGTCGGTGCGTACGTGTCGATCGATCGCGGGCAGTCGTGGCAGCGCTTCATGAGCGGTCTTGGCACCACGCCGGTGCACGATCTGCTCATTCATCCGCGCGACGGCGAGCTCATTGCCGGCACGCACGGACGGTCGATCTGGATCGCCGACATCACGCCGTTGCAGCAGATGACGCCGGCCGTGATCGCGGCCAAGGCCACGCTGTTCGAGCCACGCACGGCGTTCCAGTGGGGCGAGCAGACGATCAACGGCGGCAACGTGGGGCAGGGGGTGTTTCAGGGACCGAGCCCGACGTACGGCGCATCGATGTGGTATCGGCTGTCGGAGAGTGCCGGCGGTCAGGTGCGCATGATCGTGCAGGACGCGAGCGGCGACACGATCCGTTCACTCACCGGCCCGGGTCAGGCTGGCCTGCATAACGTGGTGTGGGATATGCGCGCCCAGCGCCCGGCTCCGGCGCGAATCGCGCTGTCGCCGGCGCAGCTGCGTGACAGCGTGAACACGCAGCGCCGTGTGCTGCGCGCGCTCGATTCGCTGGAGAAGGCGGGCGCGGTGCCGGCCCCGATGCTGGCGCAGATTCGTACCACGGTGCAGACCGGTCAGCAGCCACCGGAGATGCAGGCGATGATGGCCGGCGCGCTCGGTGGTGGCGGCGGGGGCGGTGGTCGTTTCGGCGGTGCCACCGGTTTCCAGGATCGTCCGGGCGAAACGCGTCCGTTGCCGAGCTTCCCGACGGCTGGCGCTGGTGGTCCCGGTGGCCCCGGCGGTCGCGGTGGACCGGGTGCGGGTCCCGGTGCGGGTCCCGGTGGTGCGGCGGGCCCGGCCGGAATGCAGGCCATGTTCGGCCCGCTGCGCGATGCGCTGGGTGATGACTTCGCGGCCATCGGGATCTTCCCCGGCGGCGGCGGTGGTGGTCGTGGCGGACGCGGTGGACAGAACGCGCTCGTCGGAACCGGCGACTACAAGATCACCATCATCGTGGGTGGCACGTCGTACTCGAAGGTGCTGCGCATCGAGCGCGTGAGCGGCGGCGAAGGTGGCGGCGGCTTCTTCGGACTCGACGACGACGAACGGCGCTAGTTCCGGCCTTGGGAAAACGATGCCCCGTGCCCGGTTCGCCGGTCACGGGGCATTGTGTCACGGGGCATTGTCCGTTTGTGGGCCTACCCGTCCGATTCCCCGTCCACGGACACCGCCGCGAGCCTCGCCCCCAGCTCAGGGAATCCCCGTGCTATGGCCAGCATGGCCGGCGTCGACGTGTCGTCCGAGAGCGCATGCGCGTCGGCCCCCCGCGCCATGAGTAGATCGCACAGTGGCTCGTAGCCCCGCGACGCCGCCAGATGCAGCGGGGTGTTGCCGTGCGCATCGCGCGCCGTCACGTCGGCCCCTGCGAACACCAACCGGCGCACCAGCGTCGGCAGCGTGTGGCCGGCCAGTGCGGCGTGCAGCGGCGAATTGCGCAGCGCGTTGGTGGAGTGCGCATCGAGCGGCGCCCCGTGATCGATCAACAAGCGCACGGCCGCGTCGCGCCCGAAGAACGCCGCCAGATGGAGCGGCGTCCATCCATCACTGCTGCGGCGGACCCGCGAGTCGTCGTCGTTCTCGAGGCACGCGCGCAGCCGGGGCACGTGACCCAGGGCTGCGGCTTCCCACGCGTCGATCGGCCGACCGGCGCTGAGCACATCGGCCAGCTCGGGCGCGCCGGCGTAGCACGCGTACAGAACCAGCGATTCGCCACCCGCGGCGCGGGCGGTAACCAGCGACGGATCCTTGGAGATCAGGTCGGCGATCGCGTCGCGGTCTTTCGATCGGATCGCCGTCAGCAGGGCGTCGGGGGCGGTTCGAACCATTGGGGCGGTCTCGGCCTTGATGAAGAGCGTGTGGCTCCGGGCGTGCAGACACTGTCTCAACTTGATCACGAGACGTTCGATTGGCTATCGGGGCCCCCTGCCGGTGCGTTAACCTCGACGCATGCGTATTCGATCGTCATCCGTGTTGCGGTTGGTGCTCCCCTCGCTGCTCGTGGCGTGCACTCCCGCGCAGGCACCGCGCCCGGTGCCCACCGTCCGCGCGCCGGTGCTTCCTGCGGCAGCCCCGCTCGTGATCGCGCATCGCGGCGCGAGTGGGCACCGCCCTGAGCATACCCTCGAGGGGTACACGCTCGCCGTGCAGATGGGCGCCGATTTCATCGAGCCGGATCTCGTGAGCACCAAGGATGGCGTGCTGGTCGCGCGGCATGAAAACGAGATCGGTGCCACCACCGATGTGGCGTCCAAGTTCGCGTCGCGCAAAACACGCAAAGTGATCGACGGCGATACGATCAGCGGGTGGTTCACCGAAGATTTCACGCTGGCCGAGCTGCGCACCCTCCGCGCCAACGAGCGGCTGTCCTTCCGGTCACACGCGTACGACGGGCAGTTTCTCATTCCGACGTTCGACGAGGTGCTGGCACTGGCCGATTCGCTGGGCCGCACCCGCGGGCACGCCGTTGGAGTGTATCCCGAAACCAAGCATCCCACCTACTTCCGCGGCATCGGGCTCGCCATCGAGGAGCCGATGCTGCGGTCGCTGCGCGCTCGCGGCCTCGATCGCGCCGATGCGCCGGTGTTCATTCAAAGCTTCGAAAGCGGCAATCTGCGCACGCTGTCCAAGCAGACGCGCATCCGCCTGATCCAGCTCGTGTCGACGGCGCCGCAGGTCACACCGGCGGCACTTCGCGACATGGCGACGTACGCTTACGGTGTTGGGGCCAATACGCGGCAGATCGTCGGTGGGGATTCATCGGCCGTCCCCACCACCCTCATTGCCGATGCGCACGCGGCCGGACTGCGTGTGCACGTGTGGACGCTGCGCCCGGAACTCGTATTTCTCGCCAAGCGCTACGGCGGCGATCCGATCGCCGAGGTGCACGAGATGCTTCGGCTCGGCGTTGACGGCATGTTTGGTGATTATCCCGATCAGGTCGTGCGCGGACTTCGTCGATAGGGCATTCCCAGGCCCGCCCGCGTCAGTCCATCGCGAATTCGCGGGCGAAGGCCACGTTGAACGAGAAGGTCTTCGCGCGGCTGCGCGTTTCCATCATGTTGGCCACGCGCTCGAGACGCTCCGTGATCGCCATGATCTTTTCCTGCGCCTTGCGTCCGGCTTCGTTCAGCCCTTCGAGCTTGTCGATGGACCAGAACTTGATGAGGTCTTCGACGATCTTGATGTAATCGCGCGGCCCGTAGATACCGGCGCGCCGGATCACGTCGGCCATCTCGCGGAAGTGCGGCATGCTGATGCCGGGCATATCGATGCTGGGCATGATGAGCGCCGCCGATTCCAGGGCGCGGTTGGGATCACGCGCCAGCACGCGCAGGAAGATCTCGCGATAGAACACATAGTGTCGCGCTTCTTCCTTGGCCACGTTCTGCAGCACGGTGCCGATGAGTGGCTCGTACTGCCCCGCCAACTTGCCCGTGTTGGCGTGGCTGACCTGCGTGGCCTTTTCCTGCAACGACGTATACACGAACACGCGGTACGGATCTTTGTCCCACGTGGGCTCGAAGCCCGCCTTGAGATACTCGAACTGCATGCGCTCGAGGACCGGGTTGTCGAGGATCTTGCTGTCGTGCGCGTAGTCATGCAGCACGGCCCCGTGCCGGTCTTCCTCGGCCGTCCACAGATTGGTCCACTTCGCCCAAAAGGTGTCGCCGCCCAGGTAGGTGGCCAGCAGCCGGTGGAAGTGGGGGAGCCCCTCTTCGGTCAGCGTGTTCAGCGCCAGGGCGACGCGGGCGGGCAGGCTGATGCCCTTCGCGCGCTCCCGGAGCTGCTTCACGAACGCATCCGGATCGGTGTCCGGCTCGGGCGCCAGCAGCTCGGACGGGAACCACAAAATGCGCTTGGCTTCATGCGAGACCGTGAGGTCGGCGACGTCCTGCTCGAGGTCGGCGAGGACCTCGACTTTGGCGATGGTTTCGTTGTCGGGGATGTACATGATCGGAAAGGTACCATCGCGCACGGCGGAACAGAATAACGAGCCGCCCCCCCCGGTCATCCACGTTACATTCCATGGCATGACGCCCCCTCTCAAAGGCAAGCCCAAGTACGATACCAAGCGCGCGTGGGCAGAGGCCCGTGCCCTGATCTGGGAACACCGCACCTCCGTGACGGTCGGATTGGTGCTCATGCTCATCAGCCGCGCCGCCGGATTCGTGCTGCCGTACTCCACCAAGTACGTGCTCGACGATGTGCTGCCGAACCGTGACATCCGGATGCTCGGCTTCATCGCACTGGCCGGCCTGGCCGCGACCATCGTGCAGTCGATCACGGGCTACGCGCTTTCGCAGGTCGTGAGCGTGGCGGCGCAGCAGGCCATCGCGCGGCTTCGGGAAGAGGTGCAGGGGCACCTCATTCGCCTGCCGGTCAAGTACTTCGACAGCACGAAGAGCGGCGTGCTGGTCTCGCGCGTGATGAACGACCCGGAAGGCATCCGGAATCTGATTGGCACCGGGTTGATCCAGCTCACCGGCGGCATCGTGAGTGCTGTCGCTGCCCTTGGTGTGCTGTTCTATCTCAACTGGCGACTCACCGCCGCAACGATCGTGTTTCTGGCGGTTTTCGGCGTGGTGATGTCGATCGCGTTCAAGCGACTGCGGCCGATCTTCCGCGAGCGGAGCGTCATTACCGCGGAAGTGACGGGGCGGTTGACCGAGACGCTGGGCGGCATCCGGCTGATCAAGGTGTACACGGCCGAAGAGCGTGAGAAAGAGGTGTTCGGCAAGGGTGTGCAGAAGCTGTTCGAGAACATTGCCAAGACGATCACCGGCACCTCGCTCACCGGGACGCTGGGATTGGCCGTGGTGGGCGTGATCGGGTTGATCGCGATGTACGTGGGCGGTCGCGACGTCATCAACGGGCAGATGACGGTGGGCAGTCTGATCACCTTCGTGTTTTTTGTCGTCCTCGTCACGGCGCCGCTCATTCAGATCGCCAGCATCGGCACGCAGATCACCGAGGCCTTTGCCGGTCTCGATCGCATTCGCGAATTACGCGACATGCCTACGGAAGACCAGGAAGACGCGAGCAAGGCGTCGGTGCCGTCGGTCGTGGGACGCGTGGAGTTTGACCACGTATCGTTCGAGTATGAAGCCGGGAACCCGGTGCTCAAGGATGTGTCCTTCACCGCGCCGGCCGGTACCACCACCGCGCTCGTGGGCTCGAGCGGCAGTGGCAAGAGCACCATGATCTCGCTGATCATGGCTTTCGCCCAGCCGCAGCAGGGGCAGATCATGGTGGACGGTACGCCGGTCTCCGATCTCAAGCTCCGCGAGTATCGCCGTCATTTGGGCGTCGTCATGCAGGACAATTTCCTGTTTGACGGCACGGTGATGGAGAACATCGCCTTCACGAAGCCTGGTGCCACGAAGGACGAGGTCATGGCCGTGGCGCAGATCGCCAACGCGCACGAGTTCATTCAGGGCTTTCCGCAGCAGTATGACACGATCGTTGGCGAACGTGGCGTGAAGCTGTCGGGTGGCCAGCGTCAGCGCGTGGCGATCGCCCGTGCCATCCTGGCCGATCCGCGCGTGCTGATTCTCGACGAGGCCACGTCGTCGCTGGATTCGGAAAGCGAGCATCTCATTCAGGAGGGTCTCCGCCGCCTGCGGGCCGGGCGCACGACGTTCGTGATTGCGCACCGGTTGAGCACCATCACCAGCGCCGATCAGATCCTCGTCCTCGAGCATGGTCAGATCATCGAACGCGGCACCCATCACGAGCTGCTCGCCATTGGCGGACGCTACCGTGACTTGTACAACCGGCAGTATCAGCTGGAGCAGGACCAGTTCATCAATCCGGGCGAGGAGATCGCGGCCACGGGATAACTACCCCGCGGCCGCCGTGTCCCTGCCGGCACGCCGCAGCGACCGGCGCATCCACTGTCTCGCCCGGCCTGTCAGCTCCTGCATTACTACGTGACCTAGCAGCAGCAGGCGCACCGACCAGACCGACAGGCGCAGCGCCCATATTTCGCGTGTGGTGAGGGGAGCGCCGGCGAGTTCCCGCGCGCAACTGGCGAGGGCCGCCAGATAATTGCGCGGCGTGTAGCGCCACGACGGCGACAGGCTTTGCGCCTGGTAACGCTTGAAGCACAGCAGTTGGGGAACGCGGACCATCGGGCCCAGAAGTGACATGTGAAACAGCCATGGCCAGTCGGCGGCAAACTCGCCGGCCCGATGTCGCTTCAGGCCGCCGATGCGCCGCGCCGCCTCGCTGCGAAACAGGCCGCGGTTGGGCGTCCACCAGTCACCGATCCGCCAGAGCAGCGTACGACCCCGGTCGACCGGTGAGGACAGCCCCTCGAGGGCAGTGTAGGTCGTCGATAGAGCGACGCGTCCGTCCTGAAGCGTGGTTTCCATGTCCGAGAAGGTCAGGATCGCCTCCGGGCGCGCGCGCAGCGCCTCGGCCAGCACCTCCACATAGGTGGGCGCGAGCACGTCGTCGTGGAAGGCAAAGAACAGGTAGTCGCCCCGTGCTTCGTGCAGCAGCCAGTTGGAGTTGCCGACCCAGCCGAGGCGCACCGGATGCTCGTGCACACGCACATTGGGGTGCGCGGCCGCAAAGGTGCGACACAGATCAGCCGTAGTGTCTGATGACTGGTCGACGGCAATGAGAATTTCCAGGTTTGGCCAGGTCTGCGCGGCCAGCGATGCCAGTGTTTCGGCAATGAAATCCGCCGCCTGCCAGGCCGGCACTAGAGCCACCACCTTGGGATGCGTCACCACCAGGAACGCTCGTCGGTGGCGCCAGCGATGGCATCGACCGCGTCCATGGCAAAGAGTGGGGCCGTCGTCAGCTTGCCGGGATCGACGCTGAAATAGTCGCCGCCGCCAGTGACGCCGATGCGCGTGCGGTGGTGTAATCCGCTCTGCCGGTCGTCCACGTCGGTTGTGCCGTATGCGACGATCGTGCCGGCATCGACGGAACTGACGTCGCAGGCGCCGATCCCAGGGAACCAGGCGTCGATGTGATGCAGCGCCGTGACCGCAACGTCGCGCGTAATGTCGGCTGGCGTGTCGCCCCGGCAGACCGCGTTCCAGTCGGACGGCGGCGTCACGTCATGCGTCCATCCGCGCATGCTGGTGGGATACCACGACAGATAGGCCACGCCGGAGGGGCGTACGACGACATCGCCATAGGCGCCCAACACCATGGTGGCCGAGGGGGCGTGGCGGTGCGACGCGGGCAGGGTGGCGAGCGTGCGGTACTTGAGTCGGTGCAGCCAGCCGGACGGCGGGGTCAGGCCCATCATCAAATCCAGACGGAAGCGACTCTCCCAGGTGCAGTTGACCACCTGCGGCGCCGTGAGGGCGAACGTACCCTCGGGACCCTGACCACGCATGGCAATCCCGCCGAACGTGCGGGTGATCTCCTCGACCCGATGCGAGCCGAGCACGCGAATGAGCGGCTCGGCGTCCACGGCGGCGCGCACGACCCGCGCAAGATCGTCCGTGTCGACCGCCCGCTCATCGGTGCCGAACACGGCCGCCAGTCGCTCGATGGTAAACCAGCGGCCGGCATCGTCATCGGCCATCCGGCAGGCCAGTGCGACCGGCCGCGTACCCAGATAGTCCAGCCGTGCGTCGGCCTCGAGCCGGCGCCGGCACTCCTGCGACAGCCGGTCGTAGTGGTCCGCCAGCGGCTCGGGGGCCCACAGGGAATCCTGCGCCACCAGATAGGCGAACGGCGTCGAAATCCCAACCTCGTTCCACCGCGCACCAAGCCATCGCCGAAGTAGGGGCGCAAAGGTCAGCGCACCCTGCAGCTGGATGGACGCGGTCGAAAAGGTCGGATCGGCGGCGTAAATCAAGCCAAGGTGAATCTTGCCCTCGTTCCGCAGGCTGGCGCGGTTCACCAACCGCTCGTCCTGATCCAGAATCACCGACCGCCGTCCGCGGTGAGCGAGTTCCATGGCAATGGCGGCGCCTTGCAGGCCGCCACCGACAATCACGGTGTCGTGCAGATCCATCGTCATCGAGTCATGCTTTCGAGTGGGCACACGGGTGACGCAAAATGGTTCTGCCATGAGGACGCGCGACGCACCGAGATGCAATATCAATCGGGCGTCGATGCGTTCGGGGTGTCGGACTCATCCGCACCGCCACCCTTAGTGGGTTACCTTTCTACCATCCTGTGTGACGTCCCGAACCAACTCTACGTGACCGCTACGCCATCGTTTTCGTCGCTGCAACTGCATCCGAGCCTCCAGAAGGGCCTCAAGGAGCTCGGTTTTGCCCGTCCCACCCCGATTCAGGCCGAAGCGATTCCGCCGGCTTTGGAGGGGCGTGACGTCCTCGCCTGCGCGATGACGGGCAGCGGCAAGACGTATGCGTTCCTGCTCCCGATTCTCCATCACATCATGGACAAGCCGCGTGGGATCACGCGGGCGCTGGTCATCACGCCCACGCGTGAACTGGCCGCGCAGATCGTCGAAAGCCTGAACGACGTCACGGTGCACACGCCGCTCACGGGCGCCGCGGTGTTCGGTGGTGTGGGCATGGGACCGCAGGAGCACGCGTTCCGCAGCGGCGCCGATGTCATCGTGGCCACGCCGGGTCGTCTGCTCGATCACTTCCGCATGCCGTACGCGAAGCTCGAGCATCTCGAGTATCTCGTGCTCGACGAAGCCGATCGTATGCTCGATATGGGCTTTCTGCCCGAGATCAAGAAAGTGCTGCGTCATTTGCCGCAGAAGAAGCGGCAGACGCTGTTCTTCAGCGCCACGATGCCGGCGCCGATCGCCGCGCTCACGAAGGATCTGCTCACCAATCCGTTCACGCTCAACCTGCAGCGCCAGTCGGCTCCGGCCGTCGGCATTACGCAGGCGGTGTACCCGGTGTCGCAGGATCTCAAGAGTGGATTGCTGGTCGCGCTGCTCAAGCGCGGTGACATGCCGCAGGCGCTGGTGTTCACGCGCACGAAGCACCGCGCGAACCGGCTGGCGGCGCAGCTGGTGGCCGCCGGTATCAAGGCCGAGCGCATTCACGGCAACCGGTCGCAGGCGCAGCGTACGCAGGCGCTCGCCGGCTTCAAGGACGGTGCGTATCAGGTGCTCGTGGCGACCGACATCGCGGCGCGTGGTATCGACGTGGAAGCACTCGGTCATGTGGTGAACTTCGACGTGCCGCTGGCCGCCGAGGATTACATCCACCGCGTAGGTCGTACGGCGCGCGCGGAGGCGACCGGTGAGGCGTTCACCTTCGTGTCGCCCGATGAAGAAGGCGATCTCAAGCAGATCGAGCGTGCCATCAAGAAGACGTTGCCGCGCGTGACCGTACCCGATTTCGACTACAGCGCCAAGCCGCAAACCAAGCTCGAAGTGCCGTTGGCCGAGCGCATTGCGGAGATTCGCAAGAAGAAGGCGGAAGACCGCGCGCGTGCGGCGGCCAAGGTGGAGCGTCGCAATGCCGCCCAGTCGGGCGGTGCACGTCCGGCGGCGCCCGCGGGTGGCCGTCCAGCCGCGCCGGCCCGGAAGACGAGTGACTCGCGCGGCCCGTCGTCGGGTGGCTCTGGAAGCGCGGGTGGTGGTTCCTCGCGGAGTGGTGCGGCCGGCCGTGTCCGTCGTGGCCCGCATCGCGGCCAAGGTGGCGGCGGCAGCGGTGGAAGCGGCAACAGTGGTGGTGGCTCCTCGCGCGGCGGTGGAGACAGCCCCTACGCGTGACCGACAGCGCGCAGGAGCCCGTGCGGGACCCGGCACGGTATCCGGTTCCGGCGCAGCAGCATCGCGTGGAGCAGGTGATCGATCGCAGTCGGTTCATCTGCACGGTGGTGCGGGTTCAGTCGAGTGGGGAGGCGCAGGCGTTCATCAAGGCGATGAACGCTGAGTTCCCCGATGCCACGCACAATTGCTGGGCGTACGTGGTGGGCGCGCCGGGCAGCACCGATCGCGTGGGTATGAGCGACGACGGGGAGCCGCACGGCACCGCTGGGCGGCCCATGCTCACGGTGCTGCTGCACAGCGGCGTTGGCGAAATCGCCGCCGTGGTGACCCGCTATTACGGCGGCACCAAATTGGGCACCGGCGGCCTCGTGAAGGCCTACAGCGGCGCCGTGCAGGAAGCGTTGGCCGACATGCCGCGCGCCGAGCGCGTGGACAGCGTCGATCTATCCGTGCGCGTGGGATACGGCGCCATCGGCGCGCTTCAACAGCTCTTCCCCGAGTACGACGCCGAACTGCTCGAGCAGCGCTTCGAGGTCGAGGCCGAATTTTTTGTGCGGGTACCGCGCGTACGTGTGGCCGCGATGGAGCATGCGATTCAGAACGCGACGCGCGGCGCGGCCGCGATTACGCTCAACGACTGAGCGCGCCGCCTACGACAGTCCCTCGATGGTCCCATCCGGGCGCAGCTTCATGCGCTCGGCCGCCGGTGATTTCGACAAGCCAGGCATGGTCATGATGTCGCCACACTTGGCCACCACGAAGCCGGCGCCGGCCGAGCCGCTCACTTCCTGCACGGTCATGCGGAAGTTGGTCGGCACGCCAAGCTTCGACGCATCGTCCGACAGCGAATACTGCGTTTTGGCCATGCACACCGGCGTGTTGCCCATGCCGTGCTGCTCCAACCACGCGATCGACTTCTCCGCGGCCGGCGAGTAGTCCACCCCGTCGGCCCCGTACACCTTAGCGGCGATCGTTGCGATCTTTTCGCGAATCGGCAACTCGGTGTCGTACAACGGACGGAAGTTCGCCGACTTGGCATCGAGCAGCGCCAACACTTCGCGCGCCAACGCCTCGCCGCCGGCACCACCATTTGCCCACACGTCGCAAAGGGCCACGCGCACGCCGTACTTCGCGGCGTAGTCGGCCACCATCGCCAACTCGGCCTCGGTGTCGGAAAGGCGACGATTGATCGCGACCACCACCGGCACACCGAATTGCCGCACGTTGGTGATGTGATGCGCGAGATGCGGCAGCCCGCGCTCGAGCGCACCAAGGTCTTCCTGATCGAGCATGTTCTTGGGAAGGCCGCCCTGCATTTTGAGTGAGCGCACCGTGGCCACCAGCACCGCGGCTTCGGGATTCAGTCCACCCGCGCGGCACTTGATGTCGAAGAACTTCTCAGCGCCCAGGTCGGAGCCGAAACCGGCTTCGGTGACCACGATATCGGCCAGTGCGAGCCCGGTGCGTGTGGCCACCAGGCTGTTGCAGCCGTGTGCGATGTTGCCGAACGGACCGGCGTGCAGAATGGCCGGACCACCTTCCAGCGTTTGCACCAGATTCGGACGCAACGCGTCTTTCAGCAGCAACGACATCGCGCCGGTAGCCTGCAGATCGCGCGCGCGAATCGGGGTGCGTTCCTTCCCGCTGGTGGTGCCCACGATGATGTTGCCGAGTCGACGCTCGAGGTCTTCGGCATCGGAGGCGAGCGCGATGATGGCCATGACTTCACTGGCCGGAATGATCACCCACCGTTCTTCGCGCATTACGCCGTTCCCGGCGCCCACGCCGATGATTGCCTGCCGCAGCGCGCGGTCGTTCATGTCGATCGTGCGTGGCCAGGTGATGCGCTTGGTGTCGAGGCCGAGCGCATTGCCGTGATACAGGTGGTTGTCGAGCATCGCCGACAGCAGGCTGTGCGCGCTGGCAATGGCGTGGAAGTCACCGGTGAAATGCAGGTTGATGTCGTCCATGGGCAGCACCTGCGCGTAGCCGCCGCCGGCCGCGCCGCCCTTGACGCCAAACACCGGACCCAAGCTGGGCTCGCGCATGCAGAGCACGGCGTTGTGGCCGATGCGTCGAAGCGCCTGCGACAATCCGACGCTGACCGTGCTCTTGCCTTCACCCGCCGGCGTGGGGCTGATGGCGGTGACCAGCACCAGTCGGCCCTTGGGGGGCTGCGAGGCCAGCGCGAGGGGCAGCTTGGCCTTGTAACGTCCGTACTGGTCAATGTCGTCGGGGCCGAGGCCAAGGTCGGCCGCCACCGCCGTGATCGGGCGCAGGCGCGCCTGCTGTGCGATCTCGATATCCGATGGGACGAACGGTGGGGTGGCGGTCATGGGGCTCGGTGCTTGAGGTGGAGGACGGAATACCACGGGGCGACGGATGCTCCCGAACCGGCCGATCCGGATGCATGTTGATGCATGCGCTACGCAATCAAACCCGCCGATGGTGACGACTCCCGAAGATACTGCCGAAGTTGGCAGTCGGCTCGCCGACTTGCCGACTCCGTGCGAGCGACGCGCCCGATGGCGCCCGCTGCACGCCGGCAGAGGACGTCATGATCGTTTCCGTATTCGGCGCTTCCGGGCGGACGGGCCAGGCGTTTATCGCCAGCGCGACCGACGCCGGGATGTCGCTCCGGCTGCATTATCGGGCAAAGCCGTCGGAGCAGGTGCCGATCTCGTCCACGGTCGTGGTGGGATCGCTCAATGATCCGACGGCGGTGCGCGAAGTGTTGCGTGGCGCCGATGCGGTGGTGGTGCTGTTCGGTCCGCACCACGACGCCCGGATTCCGTTCTGCGCCGCCGCCACCCAATCCATCATCGCCGGCATGCACACCCAGTCGCAGCAGCGCCTGCTGGTGGTGACCGGCGCGATGACGGGGGGCATGCCGTCCAACGTGTCGCTGTTCATGCGCTTCATGCGCAAGCTCGTGCAGCGGTCGGCGCACGACGGCATGGTGGAGGATCGCAACGAGCAGGAGCGCCTCGTGCGGAACAGTGCGCTGGCCGGCTGGACGTTGGTCAAGCCACCGCGCCTCACCGACGATGCGGCCACCGACGCCGTGGACGTGGGCCCCGCGCTGTCCGTCGGGATGCGGAGCCGCATTTCCCGGGCATCGCTGGCCAACGTGCTGGTGCATGAAATTCAGCAGACGCGTTTCGCGCAGCAGGCCGTGTACGCGGCCAATCGCTGAGTCGCCGAACTCCCCCCTTCAACCGATCCGATCATGTCCGACCTCCGCAAGCAGAACTGGGATGACCTTCCCATCGAAGAGCTCACGCCGCTCATTGGTCGCCGTCTGATCACCAGCGAGAAGATGATGCTCGCGCACGTGTACCTGAAGAAGGGTGCCCTCGTGCCGGCACACGATCACATCAACGAACAGTTCACCTACGTGCTGTCGGGGACGCTGCGCTTCTGGCTTGGCGAACACGCCGACGCGCCGGGCGACACGTACACGGATGTCGGTGCCGGCGATGTGCTGGTGATCCCGAGTAACGTGCGGCATCGTGCCGAAGCGCTCGAGGACACCCTCGACGTCGACATCTTCAATCCGCCGCGGCAGGACTGGATCGACAAGACCGACGACTATCTCCGCGGGACGCGCTGATGGATCTCGGCATCACGGGAAAAGTCGCGCTGGTGTGCGGTGCGAGCCGTGGCATCGCGTTCGCCGCCGCGGAAGAGTTCGCGCGGGAAGGTTGTACGCTGGTGATCTGTTCGCGCGATGCGGCCTCAGTCGGTCGTGCCAAGGCGAAGCTCGAAGCGCTCGGCGCCTCGGTGACGGCGATCGTGGCCGATCTGGCGACCGAGGCCGGCATGGCCGACGTGATCGCGCAGACCATGGCGGCACACGGTCGCGTCGACATTCTGGTGGCCAACACCGGTGGCCCGCCGACCGGCGCGGCGATGTCGCATGCGTGGGAGACGTGGACGCAGGCCAGCGAACTGCTGTTGCGCAGCGTGGTCGAACTCACGCGGGCGTTCGTGCCGGGCATGCGTGAGCGGAAGTGGGGGCGGGTGGTGTCGATCACCTCACTGGCCGTGAAGCGTCCGCAGGGATCGCTTGTGCTCAGCAACAGCTTGCGGGCCGCCGTGACGGGGTATCTGCGCACGCTGGCCGATGAAGTCGCGGGCGATGGCGTGACCGTGAACTCGGTGCTTCCCGGATTCACGGCCACCGAGCGACTCGATGCGCTGGCCAGTGCCACCTCGACGCGCACCGGACAGAGCCGCGAGTCGGTGTTCGATGGGTGGACCGCAGAAACGCCGGTTGGCCGCCTCGGCCGCCCCGACGAGTTGGCCGCGGTGATAGCTTTCCTCTGTTCCGCGCGTGCCGGGTTCATGACCGGGCAAGCCGTGTTGGTGGATGGCGGTGCTGTGCATTCCTTGCTCTAGCCTTCCCCTTTCCCCTTACTGCAGCGTTCCGACATGAGCCAACTAGCCGAGACCCAGTGGATTTGGCGCGATGGTGCGTTCATCCCGTGGGCGGATGCCACGATCCATGTACTGAGCCATTCCGTGCAGTTCGGGTCGAGCGCCTTCGAGGGCATTCGTGCGTACAGTACGCCGCGTGGTCCGGCGATCTTCCGTCTGCGTGAGCATCTCACACGGCTGATGATGTCGTGCAAGATCTACCGCATGGACGTGCCCTACACGATCGACCAGCTCGTGGCCGCGTCGCGTGAACTGATCGTCCGCAACGGCGTGGATTCGTGCTATCTCCGTCCAATGGTCGTACGCGGTTACGGCTCGGCCGGCATGGTGCCGACCGGTGCACCGGTCGAGGTCTATCTGCCCTGCTGGCCGTGGGGGACGTACCTCGGCGCCGGTGCGCTGGAGAACGGCGTGGATGCCTGCATCTCGTCGTGGCATCGTGTGGAGCCGAACACGATTCCCGCGATGGCGAAGATCGCCGGTAATTACCTCAGCGGTCAGCTCATCAAGATGGAAGCGCTGGCCAACGGCTACGCGGAAGGCATTGCGCTGAGCCCGAGCGGCATGGTCAGCGAAGGCTCGGGGCAGAACGTGTTCCTGGTGTCGGGTGGCACGCTCGTAACTACCCCGCTCGACGGGACGATTCTGGGCGGCATCACGCGCGACACGATCATGACGCTGGCGCGCGAGGCGGGCATCCCTGTGCGCGAGGCCCATATCCCGCGCGAGATGTTGTACATGGCCGACGAGGTGTTCTTTACCGGCACAGCGGCCGAGATCACGCCGGTGCGCAGCATCGACAAGATCACCATCGGTGCCGGCAAGCCGGGACCGGTGACTGCGCTGATGCAGCAGCAGTATCTCGACATCGTGCATGGTCGCATGGATGACACGCACGGCTGGCTGACGTACTGCCGCGACTGATCGTGTCGGTGTGACTGTCGAGAGCGCACGCGACACCGATGTCGCGTGCGCTCTTCTCTTACTGTCTCGTCTCACCCGGTTCACACGAATGGCGCTGACCTCCACCATGTATGCGTTCGACATCGCGCTCGCCAATGTCGATCGCGGCGTGTACGAATCCCTCGAGTTCCGCATGGCCATGCATCCGTCGGAATCGTCGGAGTACTTTGTCGCGCGCCTGCTGGCGTACTGCCTTGAATACACGGAAGGGATCGCGTTCTCGCGTGGCATTTCCGATCCGGACGAACCGCCTCTGAGTGTGCGCGACCTGACCGGTAGCCTGAAGGTATGGATCGAGCTCGGGGCACCGGACGCGGCGCGGTTACACAAGGCCAGCAAGGCCGCGCCACGGGTGGCGGTCTACACCCATCGCGATCCGGCGCAGCTGTGGCGGCAGTGGGAGGGAGAGAAGATCCATCGGGCCGAGCAGATCGAGCTGTATGCCCTCGATCGCGAGCTGATCGACGCGATCGCCGAGAAGCTCGACCGACGCATGAAGTTGGAGCTGTCGGTTACCGATGGCACGATTTTCGTCAACGTGGCCGGCTCGACGTTGAGCGGCACTCTTGAGCGCCTGGCCGTACGCGCATCGTGAGGCGTGCCGGGATTTGGGGGATGTCATTGACCACGACGGTTCGATCTTCTGACCGGGATCAGCACCGGCGTCCTGCCCCCGTTTGCGCTAAAATACCGTCATGACTGCCGCTCCGAACGATTCTCCGACCACCACTGCCGTGGCTGATGCTCTCACGAAGGATGTGCCGCTCGATGTCGTGCTCGATGTCGTCCGCGCGGACCCGCTGTGTGCGGAAACGCCAGCGCAGTTCCTGACGGCGCCGATCACGCCGGCGCCCAGCGTGTACGTGCGCAGCAACTTCGCACTGCCGTCACTCGACGCGACGCATACGATCGATATCGGTGGTGCGGTGCGGTCGCCGTTCGCGATCTCGCTCCCCGAGTTGGCGGCGTTGCCGCAGCGTCACGTCACGGTCACGATGGAATGCGCCGGTAACGGCCGTCTTGGCATGAACCCGGTGCCCACGGGAGAGCCATGGCGCTTTGGCGCGGTGAGTACCACGACGTGGTCAGGCGTGTCGCTGCGCACGCTGCTGGAGCGTGCGGGCCTGGCACCGGATGTGGTGGAGATTCTCGGATTCGGCGCCGACGCGGGACCACGTGACGATGCCGACGGTGAGGTGCGCTTCGCGCGGTCACTCCCACTTGCCGACGCGATGCATCCGGACACCATCGTGGCCACGCATATGGCGGGCGCGCCGCTGTCGGCGGATCACGGCGCGCCCCTTCGTCTGATCGTACCGGGTTGGTACGGCATGGCGAGCGTGAAGTGGCTTGCCCGCCTCGAGGCGATCACGACGCCGTTCACGGGCTACTTCCAGCGGCAA
>CAIUOO010000428.1 GCA_903900795.1 uncultured Gemmatimonadota bacterium
CATCCGCGACATTCTCCTCGCCAAGCGCACCGGTGGGCATATCCATCTGTGCCATCTCAGCACCAAGGGCTCCGTCGAGCTCGTGCGCTGGGGCAAGGAACGCGGCATCAACGTCACGTCGGAAGTGTGCTCGCACCACATTTCGCTCACCGAAGATGCGGTCGAGGGTTACAACACCAACGCCAAGATGAATCCGCCGCTGCGCACCGCGGCCGACGTCGAGGCGCTGCAGCAAGGGCTCGCCGACGGCACGATCGATCTGCTCGTCACCGATCACGCGCCGCACCACTACGACGAAAAGGAGCGCGAGTTCGCCGACGCCCCCAACGGCATCGTCGGCTTGGAGACGGCGCTGGGCGTCAATTGCACGTATCTGCTGCATCGCGGCATCATGACGATGTCGCAGATGGTCGATGCCATGAGCTGCAAGCCGGCCAGGGTCTTCCATCTGCCGGGCGGTACACTGGCACGGGGTAGCCTAGGCGACGTCACCGTGTTCGATCCGAATCGCACGTGGACCGTCGATCCGAGGGCGTTCAAGTCGAAGGGCCGCAATACGCCGTACGGGGGCCACCAGCTGACCGGTCAGGCTCGGCTCACGATCGTCGGTGGTCGCGTCGTCTATCGCGCCACCTGACGCTCCGGTGACGGATGAGCAGGGATTGCGCGTCGAGCTGGCCGCCGCTTGTCGGCGTCTGCACGCGCGCGGCCTGCTGGCCGGGGCGGAGGGCAACCTCTCCTGTCGGCTCCCCTCCGGCGACCTGCTGGTGACCGCCAGTGGCGTCGACAAAGGCGCCATCGACCACAGGCACGTGCTGCGGGTGCACGCCGACGGCACACTCTGTCACGAAGATCGAAGCGATGGGTCGCTGGGTGACATGCCGGTACGTGACACGCCGCGTCGCCCCTCGTCGGAATTAGGGATGCATCTTGCCTGCTATGCGGCTCGCGCCGATGTGCAGGCGATCGTGCATGCCCATCCCCCGGCAGCCACCGGGTTCGCCGCCGCCGGACTTTCCATCCCCGCCGACGTCTTGCCGGAGTTGCCCGTTGTCGTGGGGCCGATCGCCCTGGTGCCCTATGGGCGTCCGGGCACGCCGGCTCTCGCCGACGCCATGCGTCCCTTCCTCGCCGCCCATGAAGTCTTCCTGTTGGCCAATCACGGAGTCACCGCCGTCGGTCGGTCGATCGAGGACGCGTTGCTGCGCATGGAGAGTGTGGAGCAATCCGCCCGCATCCTGGCCGTGGCGCACCTGTTGGGAGGCGCACGGTCGCTGCCTGCCACGGAAGCCGCGGTGCTTGTGTCACTGCATCCGCGCTACGAGGATGCATCGCGGACGACCAGTACCTGACGGAGCATGGCGACCTGTGTCACACATGGTCTCGCGCCACAGTCGTCATATTCGTCTGATTCGTACCTAGAGTCGGTTCATTCATTCAGCAGCGTCCTCACATGACGGAGTCCCGCGCAGTGTCCATCGACGAAGTCCGGTCGCTCGTGGCCGAGCGGCAGCGGTATGATGACTGGTTGACCGCGCTCGACGCGCGTCGTGCAGAAACGCCGAGCCGCGTGTTCGATCGCGTACACGGCGACTATGTCGCGCGTCGCGATGCGGTCATGGCGCAGCTCCGCGAGCATGTCGGGGCGCTCGCCACACACGGTAGCGAACTCGACAGCCAGCTCAGCACCCTCGAGGCCGAATTGGCCACCCTCGAAGACGAGCGGGTCGAGGCGATGCTGCGCGCGGCCGTCGGCGAGTACGATGACAATCGCTGGAAGCTCCTGCGTCAGAATGTCGAGGTGAAGATCGCCTCCCTCGGCGAACAGCGCGCCGGCTTGCTTACGGAGGTCGGTGAGATCCGCACCTTGCTCGCCAGCGCCAGTAGCGAGCCCCTGCTGGCCCAGCCAGTGGCTCCGCGGGTGGCACCACCGGCCGCCGCACCGTTCGCCGATGTCGCCATCGCCATCGTTGCCACGCCTGAGATGCTTTCCGACGTGCGCCCGGTGACCGAGCTGCCCGAGCTGGTGCCGACGCCGGAACCGGCTGGCGATCAGGCGGCGACGGCGTTCAACGACGCCCTGGAGATGTTCGGCGATGCCTCCGGCACGCCCGACCCCATCTTCACCCGATCGCTCGAAGGCATTGAGGTCGAGCTCGACGGGCATACTGCGTTGCCGCATGCAGCGACGCAGCATGCAGCGACGCAGCATGCGCACGCCGACGATACGTTCGATGATCTCGCGTTCCTGCGCTCCGTGACCGACCCGACGCCGGCCAACTCGTCGCCCCCTGTATCGCCGGTGCCGAACGCGGTCCCGACCAACGAGCCGCTCAAGACGCTGCGCTGCACCGAATGTGGCACCATGAACCTACCCACGGAGTGGTACTGCGAACGCTGCGGCGGAGAACTCGCCGCCTTCTGAGGCGGGGGGCAGGCTGACACGGGAAAGGGCCGGACTCAGCGAGTCCGGCCCTTTAGCCGTGCAGCGTCTGTCGTGCGACCTACACGAACCTTACGCGGCGGCGTTGGCGGCCTTCGCCATCTTGCTCTTCTGACGAGCCGCGGCGTTGCGATGGATGAGTCCCTTGCGCGCCGCACGATCAAGCAGCGAAACGGCAGACAGGCGATCATCGGCACCAGCGGCGGCGAGCTTCGCCCGCTTCACGGCGGTACGCAGTGCCGAACGCTGCGCACGATTGCGCACCGCAGCCGCACGCGACTTTCGCAGGTCTTTCTTCGCGGACTTGATATTCGGCACGGAAAACTCCCCAGCAGGTAGAATCGGTAAGTACGAAAACGACAGTCAGATGGGGCGGCGCCCCAGGCCACTGCGGACAGACCGGAAAACATACCGGGAAAGATGCCGCCGGTCAAGAACCTCCTGCATCTCCAAACAGGCGCGTCGCTTTGACACCCGACCGGTGCTGGGCTACCTTCCGGTTTGCACTTGCTTGCATTCGCGTCCGGCACGGCCGTCGGTCGACGCCTGACGCCCTTTCCTTATCGCCGCTGCGGTGGATTCTACACAGCAACTCGTCCTCATCGCCCCCGTGCTGCTCTTCTCGATGGTCGCCCACGAGTACGCGCACGGCTATGCGGCGTTCAAGCAGGGGGACATGACGGCGTACCAGCTCGGGCGCCTCACCTGGAATCCCCTCAAGCACATCGATCCGTTCATGACCATCATTCTCCCGGTCATGCTTGCGCTCATCGGTGCCCCCATCTTCGGTGGGGCGAAGCCGGTCCCGGTCAATCCGCGCAATTATCGGAGCTACCGCCAGGGGGACATCATCGTCTCGCTGGCGGGCGTCGCCACGAACGTCCTGATCGCCATCCTCATCGTGCCCCTGATCATCGGTGTGGGGTTCGTCGGGCAGTATCTTCCCTCAGTGGTTCGGCCCCTCGGCGTGCTGCAACAGATGCTCGCCGCCGGTATCTTCATCAATCTGATTCTCGCGGCCTTCAATCTGATTCCGATTCCGCCGCTCGATGGATCACACGTCTTCAAGTATCTCCTCCCCCCGAAGTGGTCGCTGCAGTATCAGCGCCTCGGGGGAGTCGGCTTGCTCTTGCTCTTTGCCGTGCTCTCGTTCGCTCGACCGCTCGTGAATCTCTGGCTGGCCCCGGCGTACATTCTGCGGGCGTTGGCCGAGCAGGTCTACTTCCCGTACATGCTGCCCAACCCCTTCGCGTGAAGGCCGCGTGATCGCTCCCAATTTCCGCCACGCCGAACACACGGCGACTCCCTTTGTCGTTGAGCTCAGCCACTTCACCGGCCCGCTCGATCTGCTGCTGTCGCTCATCCGCGATGAACAGCTCGACATCTACGACATCCCGATTGCCCGCATCGCCGAGCAGTTCCTGGCGCGCATCAGTACGCTCGGACTCGACGAAGCCGCCGATTATCTCGAGATGGCGGCGCGACTGCTCCGCATCAAGGCGCAGATGCTGCTGCCGCGGGCTGAGGGCGAGGAAGCATGGGAAGATCCCCGCGCTGAACTCGTGCGCCGCTTGCTTGAGTATCAGCAGATGCGCGAGGTCGTCGATCTCCTCGAGCGTCGTGGCGAGCAGCGTCGGCATCAGTTCCCCCGACGTTGGGTGCCGCAGACCGCCGATATCACGCCGATCAACGCCCCGCTCTCGCTCTCCCTCGGGGAGCTGCTGGCGGCCGTCGATCGCGTGCTGCGCACGACCAAGGAACCCGCCCTTCATGAGGTCATCCCGCGTGCCCTCGATATCGCCGGCGCCATGGTGACGGTCCGTGCGGTGCTCGCCATGCGCCGGTCGGCCCGTTGGTTCGATATGGTTGGTCGTGACGCCGAGCCCTGGCAGATCCTGTCGGTGCTGCTCGCGTTGCTTGAAATGGCGAAGCTCGGTGAACTGCGGATCGCGCAGCATCACGCGTTCGCCTCTGTGGAGATCTGTCGTGACGCCGTTAGCGAAGCTGCTTGAAGCCGCCCTGTTCGCCGCCCCGCGCCCCATTGCCCTCGACGCACTGGCGGCGTTGGACGTCGAATCGAGTCCGGCCGCAGTAGCGGCGGCGCTCGATGAACTGCGCGAGCACTACGACGTCGATGGCCATGGCGTCGAACTGGTCGAGCAGGGCGGCGGCTGGCAGATCCTGACACGCGCCGAGTTCGCCGAAGCCATCGAGCGCGCCCAGGTCGCCGTGCGTCCGCAGCGGCTCTCAGCCGCCGCGCTCGAAACGCTGGCCATCATCGCGTATCGCCAGCCCATCGGCCGTGCCGAAATCGAAGAAATCCGCGGCGTCGCCGTGGGCTCCGTGTTGAAGTCGCTCCACGAGCGCGGGCTCATCGACATCGTCGGACGCAGCGAGGGCATCGGCCGTCCGCTGCTGTACGGAACCACCTCTCAGTTCCTCGAGCAGTTTGCGTTGCGACACCTGGAAGAGCTCCCGCGCGCCGATGAGTTGGCGATCGCCCTCCGTGGCGCCGGCAACACCGCCGTCGTGCCGGAGTGACCACGCCCCCGAAGAAATCGGCCGCCGAGAAGAAGGGCGAATACCGCCGCGGCACGCAGAAGAAGGCCCCCAAGGGGCCGTCCGCGCGTGGCGCTGCCGCCCGGGCCGCCAATGAAAAGCGAGGCGTCCCGTCGGTCGCTAAGCCCAAACCGCCGCGTGAGCGCAGCGTGCGCGATGCCGAGTCTCGGGAGTCTGCGCCACGCGAAAAGCCTGTGCGTGATCGCAGCGAGGCGGGCTCCTCAAAGCGCCGGCCCAAGCCGCAGCGCTCGGCCGATGCGCCGCCGTCCAAGGCCGGTGGCACCGTCAAGGCTGAGCGCGAAGGCCCCATGCGCGTGCAACGAGCCCTCGCCCGTGCCGGTGTGGTCTCGCGCCGTGGGGCCGATCAGGCCGTGGCCGACGGCCGGGTGCAGGTCAACGGCGCCATCGCGACCATCGGGCAGGTCGTCGATCCCTTCCGCGACATCATCACGATAGATGGGACGCCTGTCATTACGCGCGTCACGTCGCACACGTGGATCGTGGTGCACAAGCCGGCCGCGGTCATGACCACGCGCAAGGATCCGGAGAAGCGCACCACGGTGTTCGATCTGGTCGACGACGTGCCGGGACTCGTGTATGTCGGTCGCCTCGATTTCATGACCGAAGGCGTGCTGCTGCTC
>CAIUOO010000429.1 GCA_903900795.1 uncultured Gemmatimonadota bacterium
CCGTTGAACGCGTGTCGCACGACGGGCAGCAGTTCACCGTGCAGCTCGCCGGCGACGGTCCAGCGGCACATGCGGCGACCGCGCTGCAGGCGGATCGCCTGCTCGTCGCCACCGGGCGCACGCCGAACGTCGACGGACTTGGCCTCGAAGTGGCCGGTGTGCGCTTCACATCGAAGGGGGTCAGCGTCGATGCACGCCTGCGCACGTCGAATCCGCGGGTGTATGCCATTGGTGACGTGTCATCGCCGTTGCCGTTCACGCACGCGGCGGATGCACAGGCACGACTCGCGGTCGCCAACGCCCTGTTCTTCGGCATCGGCGGCGGGCGCACCAGTACACTGGTGGTGCCGCGCGTGACGTACACTGACCCCGAGGTCGCACACGTCGGCATGACCGTTGAGGACGCCTCTGCGCAGGGCATCCGCATCGACACGATTCAGGTGCGCCTCGAGGACAGCGACCGGGCGCGTCTCGATGGAGAGCCTCACGGGTTCCTGAAGGTGCACGTGGCCGCCGGCACCGACCGCATCGTGGGGGCCACGCTGGTGGCCAGCCACGCCGGCGAGATGATCGGCGAGATGACCGTCGCCATCACCAACGGCGTTGGGCTCGGTGGCGTGGGCAAGTCGATTCATCCGTATCCCACGCAGGCCGAGGTGTTCCGGCGGGCGGCCGACGTCTGGCGCAAGCGGGCGTTCACCTCGCGGGCGCGACGATTCTTCGCGTTGTGGTTCCGCGTGTTCACGTAACGGGGCGGCGCGTCCGCGACCGTTGGTGCGCTAGTTTATGGCGCAGAGTACCATAGGGTCTCCTCTTCACCAGCTGAGGTTCGCATGTCCGAATCGGTCTCTCGTCGTCAATGGCTCGTCAATACGGGGGTCGGCGTCGCCGGCGGCCTGGCGTTGCCCGGACTACTGCCGGCCATGGAGGCCACGCGTGTCCTCGGCGGCGTCTCGTATGGCGAACTGCTCAATCAACTGGAACGCGACGTCACGACCATGCGTCGCGAGGCCGGACCGATCCGGCTGTGCTACAACGAGAATCCGTTCGGCATGTCGCCTAAGGCGAAAGACGGGCTGATGGCGTCATGGACGCAGCATACCTGGTATGATCCGCCAATCCGGGCCGAACTGCGCGCCACGTTTGCGAAACATGTCGGCGTACCGGTGGACCATGTGCTGGTGACCCAAGGCTCGAGTGAAGTCTTGGCGACCCTCGCGCTGGCCTACGGACAGAATGGCGGCAAGATCGTGGCCCCGTGGCCCACGTTCGAAGACCTGCCACGCTACGGCACCACGCTCAACGCCGCCGTGCACAAGGTGCCACTCGACGATCGCTTCGATCACGATCTGTACGCCATGGATGCCAAGATCGGCAACGACACCAAGCTGGTGTTCGTGTGCAATCCCAACAATCCCACGGCAACGCTGAACGACGACCAGGCCTTGCGCGACTTCGTGAAAACGAATGCCAAGCGCACCACGGTCATCGTGGACGAAGCCTACTACGATTTTGTCGACACGCCGAATTACCACTCCATGGTCGATCTGGTGCTCGCGGGCGAACCCATCATCGTGTCGCGGACGGCGAGCAAGATCCACGGACTCGCCGGCCTTCGCGTGGGATTTGCGGTCGCGCGACCGGATATTCTCGCCAAGCTCGCGGCGTACGTGACCGGTGACCCGAACGTGTTCGGATTGCACGCCGCTAACGCGTCGCTGCAAGACACCGAGTATCAGACGTTCATCAAACAGAAAAACCGCGAGGGGCGCGCGCTGTTGATCTCGGCGTTGAAGACGATGGGTCGGAAAGTGACCGATTCACAAACCAACTTCGTGTTCTTCCATGCGGGGCAGCCGGTCGAGACGGTACAAGCGGCCGCGCTGGCCAAGGGCTTCCGCATCGGCCGCGCGTTTCCGCCGTACACCGACTGGGCCCGCGTCAGCATCGGGACCCCCGAGGAAATGCAGAGATTCGTCGCGATCCTGCCGTCGATTCTATAGCCGCGGTGACACCATCCGGGCCGCCAACGCCACTATGTGGCGGCGTGAAATCATAACTCTTTAAGTTATATTTTTCGCGTCATGGATACCCGCTTTGCCGCCGCCATTCACCTGCTCGTCCTGATCAGTTCACCGCACGGGCGAGGACTCAGCGCCGAGCGCATGGCGCGCAGCGTCGGCACCCATCCCGTGCGCGTGCGGCAGATTCTCGCCGCGCTCGCGCGTGCCGGCCTGTCCGAAACCCGCCGCGGCCGCACCGGTGGCACCGTCTTGGCACGCCCGGCTGATGCGATCTCGCTGGGCGATGTGTATCACGCGATCTACGACGATCCGGAGCTGCTCCCCCTGCACGCTGATCCGGACCCGCGCTGTCC
>CAIUOO010000430.1 GCA_903900795.1 uncultured Gemmatimonadota bacterium
ACACCACCCCACAGCGTATCAGCGCAACACCGGCATCGTAAACGACGCCGCGTCCGCGCCCGTGGGCCAGCGTGTCGTCACCGTCTTCACGCGCGTGTAGAAACGCACGCCGTCCATGCCGTGCTGATTGTGATCGCCGAAGGCAGAGTCCTTCCAGCCGCCGAACGAGTAGAAGGCCAACGGCACGGGAATCGGCACATTGATGCCCACCATACCGCATTGCACCCGATGCGCGAACTCACGCGCGGCGCCGCCGTTACGCGTGAAGATCGCCACGCCGTTGCCGTACTGGTGGGCATTGCACAGCGCGAGGGCTTCGTCGGCGGACTCCACACGCACGATGCACAGCACGGGGCCGAAGATCTCTTCACGATAGATCGACATATCGGCCGTGACGTGATCGAACAGCGAGCCGCCGAGGAAGAATCCTGCGCCCTGCGTGGCCGGGTGCGTGCGTCCATCCACGACCAGCGTGGCCCCCTCGGTTACACCGGCGGCCACGTACCCGGCCACACGGTCGCGATGCACCGCGGTCACGAGCGGGCCCATGTCGTTGCCGTCTTGGTCCGACGCGCCAACCCGCAACGCGCGCACACGATCGGCCAGCCGCGCCACGAGCGCATCGGCCGTAGCGGCACCGACCACGACGGCCACGGAAATCGCCATGCACCTTTCACCGGCCGAGCCGTACGCCGCGCCCATCAGCGACTCCACCGTCATGTCGAGATCCGCATCGGGAAGCACCACCAGATGATTCTTGGCGCCACCCATCGCCTGCACCCGCTTGCCGTGACGCGCTGACGTTTCGTACACATGCCGCGCGATCGGCGTCGACCCCACGAAGCTCACCGCCTGGATGCGCGGATCGGTGCACAGCGCATTCACCGCTTCGGCGTCACCCTGCAGCACATTCAGCACGCCCGGAGGACCACCCGCCTCGCGGAACAGCTCGGCCAGCCGAACGGCCGTTGAGGGATCACGCTCCGACGGCTTGAGCACCACGGCGTTGCCGCAGGCGAGCGCCGGTCCGAGCATCCACAGCGGCACCATGGCCGGGAAGTTGAACGGCGTGATCGCCGCCGTAACCCCGAGCGGTTGGCGCATGGAGTGCATGTCGATCCCACGCGCCACATTGTCGCTGAACTCGCCCTTGATGAGGTGCGGGATGCCGGTGGCGAACTCTACCACCTCGAGCCCGCGCTGCAATTCCCCGCGCGCATCGGCCACGACTTTGCCGTGCTCGCGGCTGATCAAGTGCGCCAGCTCATCGGCGTGGGCGAGGCATAGCTCGCGCCACCGGAGCAGCACGCGCGATCGATCGAGCGCCGACCGGGCGCCCCACGCCGGCGCCGCCGCTGCGGCATCGGCGATGACGTTTTCGATGTCGACCGCATCGGCGAGTGGCACGTGCGCCGCGACGGCGCCCGTGGAGGGATCGTAGACGGGAGCCGTGCGCGTGGAGTGTGCGTCATGGCGAGCGCCGGCGACGACGTGCGGAATGCGTGGCAGAGTCATGCGGCAGGCAGAAGAAGGGCGAAAACAGGCGGTCGGCACGGCAGCGGAGTGCAAGCCGACCGGCGGCAGTCAATCAAGCGCGTCGAGCACAGCCGCCGTGACGTCTCGCGTGGTGGCCGTGCCGCCCAGATCGGGCGTACGCGGACCGCCACCACCGACGACACGCTCAATGGCCCGAACGATGCGATCGTGTGCGGCGGTGAGGCCAAGGTGATCGAGCATCATGGCACCCGCCCAGATGGCCCCGATCGGATTCGAGATCCCACGACCGGCGATGTCCGGGGCGGAACCGTGAATGGGCTCGAACATCGAAGGATGCAGACGTTCGGGGTTGATGTTGGCCCCGGGGGCGACGCCGAGGCTGCCGGAAATCGCGGCCCCGAGGTCGGTGAGAATGTCCCCAAACAGATTCGACGCCACGATCACGTCGAGCGTGCCTGGATGCGTGACCATGCGCGCGGCGAGGGCATCCACGTGATACTTGCGAAAAGCGACACCAGGGAAATCGGCTGCTACGGCATCGAGTGTCTCATCCCACAGCACCATGGAGTGCTGCAGGGCATTGCTCTTGGTCGCACTCGCCAGCCGGGGATTCGGCCGGCGTGCCGCGAGTTCGAAGGCGTAGCGTGCAATGCGATCGATCCCGCGCCGCGTGAAGAGGCCGGTCTGCTCGGCCACTTCATGCGGCGTACCGCGGTGCAGCCGTCCGCCAAGCCCGGCGTATTCGCCTTCCGAGTTTTCCCGCACGCAAATCATGTCGATGTCCGCCGGCCCGCGACCAGCGAGCGGGCCGGGGACCCCGTTCAACAGGCGCATCGGCCGCAGGTTCACGTACTGATCGAACCGTTGGCGAATGGGCAAGATGAGCTCCCACACCGACACGTGATCGGGCACGCCGGGCGCGCCGATCGCGCCCAGATAGATCGCGTCGAACGCCTGCAGCTGGTCGAGCGCGTCCGCGCTCATCATCGTGCCCGTGCGCTGGTAGTACTCG
>CAIUOO010000431.1 GCA_903900795.1 uncultured Gemmatimonadota bacterium
CCCGGTTCGAGTGCCACCGCGCAGCTCATTGTGCCGGTACCGGCCAGCGCCGATGCCGCCCAGTTTGCGCAGCAGTTGCGGGCGACGTTGCCGGACTTGGCTAAGGGGGCGTTGGCGATCGACTTGGCCGGGCAATCGGAGTTCGGTTCGCTCATCGGACGCGAAGGCCGCTTGGTTCGTGTGGAGCTGTCGGCCCCCACGCTGGTGGAATCGCAACGATGGGCCGATACGGTGCGCACCGCCATGCAAACGGTGCCGTCGCTCACCGATGTGCGTGACGCCTTTGCCGCCACGCAGCCCATCGTGGAAGTGTCGCTGGAGCGCGCGCGCATGGCCGAACGCAACATCGTGCCGGGCCAAGTGGCGAGTGCGTTGGCGGGCGCGTTAGGTGGCGTGAGTGCGAGTGAGCTACGCGAAACCGATCGTCGCACGCCGATCATGGTGCGCTACGCCGGCCTGCGCAACGAAGAGCTGGAAACCGCACTCAGAACACCGTTGCGCGGCGTGCCGTTGGCGCAGTTGGTGCAGGTGCGCGAAACGCGGGCGCCGCTGGAAGTGGTGCGCGTGGGGCAGCGTCCGGTCACGATCATTGAAGGGTTGGTGGAAAGCGGTGGCACCGCCAAAGCCACCACCGACGTGCAGTCGCGTATGGCGGCCCTCACGCTGCCGGCTGGGGTGTCGTGGCAGGTGGGTGGCGCCGACGCCGAGCGTGCGCGTACCAGCGACGAACTCACGCTGGTGGCGGTGTTGGCGGCGCTGCTCATGTTTTTGGTGTTGGCCGGCGAGTTTGCCAGCTTCACCATTCCGCTGGTGGTGATGCTTACGGTGCCACTGGCCGGTGCCGGTGCGGTGATCTTTTTGTGGCTCACGGGGCAGTCGCTCAACGCCGTGAGTTTGATCGGCATCGTGGTCATGATCGGTATGGCCGACAACGAAGCGGTGGTGAAGCTCGATGCCATTCGCAAGTTCCGCGAGGCCGGGCACAGTATCGACGACGCCATCATTCGTGGCGGTGAGCAGCGTTTGCGCGCCATTGCGATGACGTCGATCACCACGGTGACCGGTGTGCTACCGCTGGTGTTCGGGTGGGGAAGCGGCGGCGCGTTGTATCAGCCGCTGGCGGCCGGTATCATCGGCGGCAGCATCAGCGCACTGCTGGTCACCTTCTTCCTGTTGCCCACGGCGTACGCGGTGCTGGAGCGACGCACCGAACGTCGCACGCTGCGGCACGCCGCGCGTAGTGCGGAGCACACCGCGTGATTCGCTTTGCGACGCACCGCCCGGCGGTGGTGTGGGCGATTTGCGTCGCGTTGCTGCTGGCCGGCGCGATCTCCTTCACGAGACTGCCACTCGCCACGCGCACCACAGTAGAGCTGCCGCGGCTCACCGTGTTTGCCAGCTGGCCCGGCGCGTCGCCGGAAGTGATCGAGACGTATCTCACGAGTCCCGTCGAAGCGGCCATTCAAGGCGTGCGCGGCGTGCGGCGCGTGTCCAGCAATTCGAACGACGACTACGCCAGCCTCACGGTGGAACTCGAGGAGCGTGCCGATGTGCAGATGGCGCGCCTGGCCATTCTCGAGCGTCTCGAGCTGTTGCGTGCCGACTTGCCACCGGGGGCGAGCGCACCGACCGTGGCCAACTATGTGCCCGAGGGGCTCGAAGAAGCGCCGTTGATGTCACTGTCGGTGTTCGGGCCGTACACCTCGGGCACGTTGCAGAAGCTGCTGGAGGAGCGGGTGAGTCCTCGGCTGGGGAGCATTCCCGGCGTGGCCGGCGTGCAGGTGCGCGGGGGCACCGACATGGGGGTGTCGGTGTCGTACGATCCGGTGCAGCTGCGCCGCATCGGCATTTCGCCGCAGCGATTGTCGGAATCGATCGCCGGCGCGCGCGTGGTGCAGGCGTTGGGCGCACTCGATCGCGGCAGTGACCCGGCGCATGCCACCACACAGAATGTGGTGTTGCGCGACCAGCCGAAAGCGCTTGAAGATTTGCAGGCGCTGCCGGTGCGTGGCCCCGGTACCCGCGTGTTTCGCTTGGGTGACCTGGCCACGGTGCGCGCCGAAGAAGATGCGCGCGGCCGCTTCTTTCGCATTGATGGAGCGCCGGCGGTCGCGGTGGAGATCTCGCGGCATCCCGGTGCCGACGCCATCAAGACGGCGGCGGCGCTGCGCGCGGCGATCAAGCAGCTCGAGCCCAACATGCCGCCGGCGGTCCGGCTGCGCATTAACAACGACGAAAGCGAAGACCTGAAGGAAGAGCTCGACGATCTCGCGCTCCGCAGCGTGATCGCCTTCGGCTGCGTGTTGCTGGTGCTCGCCTTCACGTTGCGCCGCTGGCGCGCGGTGGCGGTGGTGATGGGCACCACGGCCGTGGCCATCGCCGCCACCGCGTTGTCGCTCTACCTGTTCAAGATTCCGGCGAATCTGCTCACGCTGGCCGGGCTCGGCATGGGCGTCGGCATTCTGGTGCAGAACGGCCTCGTGGTGGTGGAGCGCCTGGGCACCGAGCCCGATACGCCCGA
>CAIUOO010000432.1 GCA_903900795.1 uncultured Gemmatimonadota bacterium
CGGCTGGAAGGTGGCCTTGGCACGGATCCGTCGTGCGCGCTCCGTGTCACCGGCTGCCTCCGCCTTCGTGACCTCAGCGCATTGCCCGCTGAACCACTCCTCGTGAATCTGCCGGGCCAGCTGGTCCAGCCGGTACCCGAACAGCGCATCGACATCGGACGCCCACCCATCCAGCGTGAGCGGATAGAGCCCGCGTTCGGCCAGCGTCGTCGGGTCGGCGACGCCCGGCGTGATCGTGTTGCTCTCCTGCGGAACCACCGTCCACACACGACCGGCGAAGTCCGGTGTCTTAATGCCGGCGAACAGGAATGCCTGCACGAAGGCGTCGGCTGATGCTTCGGCACCGGGCATGATCGTCCACGCCGTCGACCGCGGGTGTTCGTGAATCAGATCCCGTACATGCGCCGCCCACTGGGCATCGACGACGTGCAACGCGGAGAGATGCACGCACGCCGACAGCCCCGGGATGTCCTGTTGCAGCGTCGCGAGATCGGCCAGCGCCGTTGGTCCGACGAGATGCACGCGCAGTGGCGGGCAGTCGACGAAGTGACCGATGGCGGCGGCCTGAAGGATGATGGCCCGGGTGAACCGATCGAGCGCACCCACCACCAGATGGACCTCGGCGGCCGGGATGTCCTGCCCGTCCGCGGTCCGTTGCAGCTCCATCGGGATTCGGCTTAGTAGCGCACGGGCCGCATTCCGATACCGGTTGAAGGTACGAATGCGGCGCACCGGGGAACCTGGCAGCCACATTCTCGGGTCTTCGATGACGGCCGCACGGTGATCGCTGGACAGATGCACGTGAATGTCGACCTCGTGACCACTCTTGCGCGTCACCTGCGCGAGGTCGATCGCCAGCAGCAGGGCGTCATCGTCGTCGTCCCGCATGATGACAATCTTCCCCGCGTCCTGAAACCGGACGGCGGCTTGCGTGAGCGACTGGCGGATATCGCCCACCGCATACACGGCATCCGCGGTCCGGAGCTGGTCGCGGATCGGCAGGTCGAGTGCAAGATCGACCACGATGACCTTGTGGTGTGCCGAACCCAGTGCCGCAACCATGGCGACCGTTTGGTTTCCGGTTCCGCACACGATGGCGTGACGACGCCACATCCATCGGACCCGCGTCATGTCGTAACGGGTCCTCAGTTCATCGGCGAAGCTGGCAATGAGCCCCGCGACGGTGGCCACCGGCGCCAACCATCGCGCAATCTCCAAGCTCCATGGGACCGGGCCATCGACCGCACCGGAGTTCAGAGCGATGAGCTGGACCGCGAGGTAGAAATTCGACATCGCCGTGTGACGTCCGGGTAGCTGCGCAAACCCGTAGGTGCCGAGTAAGACGCCAACGAGTACTAGTGCCCATGGCAGCCAGCGCGGCAAGATCTTCATGGAGTTCGGTCGGACCGGAGGTCGAGGAACCTTTCTGGCGGGGTCATCTAAAGGCTGCGATATAAAGCGGTATCGTTGAACACCCGTCAATGGCCTATTCCGGCGCAATTCCCAGAGAGCCGAGGGATTCAATTGACGGTTGTTTGACGGACTAGCGGTACGGTTGCCTCGGTTCACCTGAGCCCGCCTACACCCTGCTCGCCTCAACGAGACGCCGGACCGGATGACACGAATGCCTCGATTGCAGTTGCTGGGCATGCCCAGCCCCACGATGGCCGGCTTAGGCCACGTGCGATTTGGCCAGAAGCCCCTGGTACTTCTGGCGCGGCTGCTGGTCGAGCCGCGCGCCGTGTCGCGTGAGGCGATGATGGCGTTCCTCTGGCCGGAAGCCAGTGAGGCGCGCGCCCGGGGATCGCTCCGGCAGGCGTTGCATGTAGTGCGGGAGATCACCGGCCCGGGCTGCCTGACGGCGGACCGTCAATCCATCTCGCTGCTCAATCCCCTCGTCACCGACCTCCTTGAGTTTCTCAGCGCCATCCGTCACGGCGACTGGCGACAGGCCGCCCTGACCTACGGGGGCCCCCTGCTCGACGGCGTCGCGCTGAAGGATGCCACGGACGCCGAGCAGTGGCTCGTGCTGGAACGCCGCCGACTCTCCCGACTCTTCGAGACGGCGGCGACGGCCCTCCTCGAGGCGCGTGAGCCCGGATCAGACGGCATGACACGGCTGGTGATTGCGCGGCGGCTCCGCGATGTGGCGCCGCGCTCAGTCCGCTCGTGGCGATTTCTGCTCGAGGCGCTCGCCGAGCCACACGCAAGCGATGACCTGTGCTTTGAACGGGCAGCGCTTGGTGCGCGGATCGACACGGGTCAGATTGACGACCCTCAGGCTGCGGCGGTGCTGCTGGAGGGCGGCCCGCTCACGCGAACGACCGACCGCGCGCCTCGCATTAACGCAGACGATGCAGGAGACGACCGCGCAGCAGCATTGCATGGCGGCGAGCGGGAGATCGCATGGCCGTGAGCTACGACGTGTTCATCTCGTATAAGAATTCCGGCAAGGATGGCCGCGCGACCCCTGACAGCGATGAGGCCCGGCGCGTCTACCACGCACTGGTGGCGCAAGGGCTCCGGGTCTTCTTCAGTGAAGAGTCTCTGGTGGCGTCGGGCAAGGGGCACTTTTCCAAATCCATCGAAGCGGCGCTCGACTCGGCCCGCGTACTGGTGCTCGTGGCGTCGTGCCGCGCGCACATCGAATCGAAGTGGGTAGAGGCGGAATGGGACAGCTTCCTGCAAGACGTGCGCAGCGGCAACAAGCAGGGCGAGTTGTGCATTCTGAACTGTGGCACGCTCAAGCCGGCTGACCTGCCGCTGTTCCTACGTCGGCAGCAAATGTTCGCCGTTGGTGACCTCGACAAGCTCGTCACGTTCGTGGCCAACGCGCTGCCGGCGGGCACGGCGCTCGAGGATGTCGTCAAAGTCTCGCTGCACTGCGTCAACGCCGAAAAGCGCGAAGACAAGATCTA
>CAIUOO010000433.1 GCA_903900795.1 uncultured Gemmatimonadota bacterium
AACCACCATGACATCCGGCTGCTGCATCGTGCTCATTGCTGTCCTCCGAAGCGGCCGGCTGACACCCCGGCCTGATGGAGCGCGCCGCCCGCACCCGATCGCACCCGCGATCGGCAACCGGGACAGCGTCGCGTCTAGCTGCACGAAAAATAGCGAGTGAATCGCTCCCGTTCAAGAAAGCCCCACGTAAAAACACGGTCATCGACCCGTGTCACCGCGCAACGCACCCACCGCCGCGTCCGCCAGCGCCGTCCGCACCCCACCGATCTTCCGGTTTTCGCGGGTCGGATTCACCCGGTTGGTCAGCAACAGCACGAACACGCCCTGTGCCGGGTCCATCCATAACGACGTGCCCGTGAACCCGGTATGACCGAAGGCGACCGGCGACAGACGACGCCCGGCCGAGTTGCCACCGGTCGGCGTCTCCCAGCCAAGCGCCCGGCGCGAGATAGTCGAGTCCTGCATCCGCGTAAACGTGGCGACCGCCACCGAGTCGAAGACCCGTACGCCATCCAGCGTTCCGTACCCGAGGTACATGCGAGCGAAGCGCGCGAGGTCCTGTCCCGTCGAAAACAGCCCGGCGTGGCCGGACACACCGCCAAGGCGGACCGCATTCTCGTCGTGTACCTCACCGCGCACCTTCTTCTGACGCCACGGGTCCTGCTCGGTCGGCGCGATACGCGGGAGCAAGGCGGCCGGCGGCAGATAGCGTGTGTCGGTCATCCCCAGCGGCGAGAACACATGGGTGGCGTCGTACTGCGCGAGCCGTTCGCCGCTCACGCGCTCCACCAACTTACCCAACAGAATAAAGCCCAGATCGCTGTAAACGTACCGAACTCCCGGGAGCGTGTCCGGCGAGGTCGCGAACAGCTGCTGCTCCGCCTCCTCCGGCGTGGTCGCCTCTTTGTACAGCGCGCGCCATGCGGGCATGCCCGACGAGTGCGACAGAAGATGACGGACCGTGATCTGTTCGGCGCCCGGCGCTTTCCACGCAGGCAGGTAGCGCACCACGGGTGAATCGAGCGCCACCCGGCCCGACCCCACGAGCTGCAGCATGGCACTCGTCGTGCCGATCACCTTGGTCAGCGACGCCAGATCCCAGATGGTGGTCGCTGACGGACGGGAACCATCGGCGACATCCAGTCGACCTACCCCATACTCGACGATGACGCCATCGGCGGTGCCGACGGCGGCGTAGGCCCCGGGGAACGCGCTGTCGGCGAGGGCCCGCGTGAGCACCGTACGGACGCTGTCGCCGAGACGCAACGCCTGCGCGCGCGCGATCCCGCGCACCGGCGGCAAGTCGCGCGACCCGACGTCGTGCTTGGCGCACCCGCACAGGACGCCCGCCGCCGCGACCAGCGCGAAGATCAACGGCGCACGCCGCTTGAGAAAGACGCGATTCGGTGCGTTCGTGCAGTCGGCGCCGCAGCCGGATGCGGCGGCGTGCAGGGCAGGGGGGTAGGAATCCGGTCGGGTCATGTGTTCGCGGTAGGGCGGGATGCTGTGCGATCGGAGCGCAGCGGGATCTTCTGGAGGTGACGCGTGAAGTCCATCAAGACGCTGGTGCTGCTCTCCTTAGTATGTGTCGGGACGCTCGTGGCCGGATGCGCACGTAGTGGCCGACCGGACAATGCGCCGATGCCCGACGAGGGTGCCGATGGAATGCCGATCGGGAACCGAAATCGCAAGGTCCGCCCCGGCATTACCGTGCTGCTGGACGATAGCATCAAGCTGATCGCCGGCAAGCGTGTCGCTTTGGTCACCAACCAGACAGGGGTCGATGAGAAAGGACGGCGCTCCATCGACCTGCTCGCCACCGACCCGCGCGCCCTGCGTGCCGGCGTGAAGCTCGTCCGCCTGTTTGCCCCGGAACATGGTGCCACGGGCACCGCCGATCGGCCAGACCTCAGCGACGAGAAGGACCAGAAGACGGGCCTCACCATCTACTCGCTCTACCAGAGCCGCACCGTCGCGCCCCCGGACAGCCTGCTCACCGATGTCGATGTGCTGGTGGTCGATCTCCAGGACATCGGGACGCGCACCTGGACCTACGTGGGCGTCATGCTCTACTCGATGCAGGCGGGCGCGAAGCGCGGGATTCCGGTGCTGGTGCTCGATCGACCCAACCCGATCACGGGAGCCCGGGCCGAAGGCGCGCTGCTCGACTCGGCATTGGCCAACGGAGCGATGCCCGTGGCCGGCAATCGGACGAACGGCTTCGCGCTCTACCCGATGCCGCTACGCCACGGTCTCACCATGGGCGAAATGGCGAGGCTCTTTCAGGCCCAGTTCAAGCTCGGGACCCGCCTCACGGTCGTGCCCATGAGGAACTGGCGCCGCAGCATGTGGTTCGATGAGACCTCGCTGCCCTGGGTCCGACCGTCCCCCAACATGCCGAACATCACGAGCGCGCTGCTCTACCCCGCGCTGGTTCCCTTCGAGGCGAGCAACGTCTCCGTCGGGCGAGGCACGGACGAACCGTTCCAGCGCTTCGGCGCCACGTGGCTCCGCGCGGACTCGGTCACGCGGATGCTCGAGGATCTGTCGCTGACCGGCGTCACGTTCAAGGCGGAGCGGTTTACGCCCAACAAACCGGGCGACGGCAAGTTTGCCGGGCAGTCGATTCCGGGCGTCCGGATCGTCGTGACGGACCGCGAGCGTGTACAGCCCGCCCGAGTCGGCGCGGCGATCCTCTGGGCGATCTCGAGAGTGCACAAGGACTCGCTCCGGGTCACCGCCGCTGGCTTCGATCAGCGGATGGGGTCCGCTCGCGCCCGGGAGGCGCTGCTGGGCGGAGCAGACCCGGATGCGGTGATGGATCGACAGCTGTCGGCGGTAATCGCGTTCGAAAAGGACGCCAGACGCTTCTATCTCTACCGTTGATGCAAGGGGAGTTCTAGCTTTCAACGGCTAGATACCTCTTCGTTACTTCAGCGCGAGCGAGATGCAATCACTGTGGAGCGCCGTCCAGCGCGGATACATGCGAGTCATCGCCCCCGTGGCGGACTGGCTTGTTGCGCGGCGCGTGCGCCCCAACACGATCACCACCATTGGCACGATCTGTACGTGCACGGCGGGGGTGATCTTCGCGACAGGCCACATCAGCGCCGGTGGCTGGTTCCTCGGAATCACCGCGCTGTTTGACGTGCTCGACGGCAACGTCGCCCGCCGCACGGGGCAGAGCACCGTCTTCGGTGCCTTCTACGACTCCACGCTCGACCGCGTAGCCGACGGCTTCCTCTTCGGCGGCCTGCTGCTCTTCTACGCGACGCACCCGGTGCATGCCAGCCAGCCCATGGTCATGGTCACGCTGGCGGCCCTCATCGCTACCTTCCTCACGTCGTACACGCGCGCCAGAGCTGAGGGGCTCGGTGTCGATGCGAAAGTGGGCATGCTGCAGCGCCCCGAGCGCATCACGCTGCTCGCCGCACCTCAGGCGTTTTTTGGGTTGGCGCTCAACGGCTGGATTCTCGCCGGTATCGTCAGTTTGCTGGCCGTTACCGCCTGGATCACGGTCTTCCAGCGCATCAGCTTCGTGTATCGTACGACCACTTCCCCCGGAGAATAAACGCAGTGTCCGACTCCATTCGCGGTAATGCCGCGGCCCCAGCCCCCGCAACGGGGAAGCTCGCCATCTTCACGCCGGGCCTTGGCGCCGTGGCCACCACGTTCATCGCCGGTGTTGAGCGCGTGCGCCGCGGGCTCTCGGTGCCGATCGGTTCGCTTTCTCAGATGGCGACGATTCGCCTCGGCAAGCGCACCGACGGACGCAGTCCGCTCATCAAGGACTTTGTCTCGCTTGCCAAGCTCGACGACATCGTGTTCGGCGCCTGGGATCCGATCCCGGATACCGCGTACGAGTCGGCCATGAACGCGGGCGTGCTCGACAAGTCGGACATCGAACCGATCGCCGATTTCCTCAAGAGCATCAAGCCGATGCCGGCCGTGTTTGAGAGCCGCTACGTCACGCGCATCACGCGCGCGACCAATGTGAAGACGGGCAAGAACAAGCGTGACCTCGCTGAGCAGATCCGTGCCGACATCCGCAACGTGATGCAGAGCAGTGGCGCGACGCGTGGCGTGATGGTGTGGACCGGATCGACCGAAACGTATATCGCCCCCGGCCCGCAGCATCAGACCATCGAAGCGTTCGAAAAGGCGATGGACGAGAACGATGATGCGATCGCACCCAGCATGCTCTACGCCTATGCCGCCATCATGGAAGGCATCCCGTACTGCAATGGCGCGCCGAATCTCTCCGCGGACTTCCCGGCGCTGCTCGACCTCGCCATCGCGAAGGGCGTACCCGTCTCCGGCAAGGACTTCAAGACCGGCCAGACGTGGATGAAGACGATCATCGCGCCGGGCCTCAAGGCGCGCATGCTCGGTCTCGAAGGGTGGTACTCCACCAACATCCTCGGCAACCGCGACGGCGAAGTACTCGACGATCCGGCGTCCTTCAAGACGAAGGAAGCGTCGAAGCTTTCCGTGTTGCACACGATTCTGCAGCCCGAGGTGTATCCGGAGCTGTACAAGGATTTTTCGCACGTCGTGCGCATCAACTACTACCCGCCGCGCGGCGACAACAAGGAAGGTTGGGACAACATCGACATCAAGGGGTGGCTCGGCTATCCGATGCAGATCAAGGTCAACTTCCTGTGCCGTGACTCCATTCTCGCCGCACCGATGGTGCTGGACCTGGCGCTGTTCTCGGACTTCGCGATGCGCGCGGGCATGAAGGGCATTCAGGAATGGTTAAGCTTCTATTACAAAGCGCCACAGACGGCGCCGGGGCTGCAGCCGGAGCATGATCTTTTCATTCAGCAGACAAAGTTGAAGAACACGCTCCGTCACCTCATGGGTGAAGAGCAGATCACCCACCTCGGGCTGGAATACTATCAATGATCGCAGAGCGCACGCGTCGTCTCCGTCGCGTGGTGGCACTCGCTGCAGCTGGCCTGGTCATGGCCAGCTGCGGAGGCGGGAGTCCACCTCCAACGAATGAACTCCGTTTCAAGACGGACGATTTCGTCATTCGGGTGTCGCCCGAGACAAAGCCGACGCGCGCGCTCGAGCCGATCTATTGGCGCGTGATGGTCCATGATGTGAAGAGCGGCCTCCCGATTCAGGGCGGCGAAGGACGCATCTTCGGGACCAATCGTGATCGTAAGACCGTCTCCAATGGCCTTGCCGCGACCGAGGAGTTGGGGACCTACCGCAGCAATTTGATGTTCGTCACGGCCGGTATGTGGGCGATGGCCATTCAGTTCCGTCTCGACTCCACGAAGGTGTTGCAAAAGACGCCGGACTGGACGCAGGACATCATGGCCGCCGACGAGCCAGGCGATTTCTCGCCGCCGGCATCGTCGAGCGCGCCCGAACCACCGCCGCGCGCCAAGGACAGCTCGCGCAAGGAACCCTGAGTATGCAGCATTTTCATCGGACCTCGCTCGCACCCGATACCGTGCTGACGCTGGCCGATCACTTCTTCGCGGCGCTCGGACTGTCCCGCGGTGCGGCCGACGCACGCTCGCGAAGCTTCAACGGCACCCTCGGCGCGCTCACGCTCTCGGTGAAGATGGAAGGCGGGCACTACACCTTCGTTGAGGCCCGTACCGATCAGGTCGGGGAGAGCCGTATCGATAAAAACGTCAAACGCTTTTTCAACGCCGTTCATCGCACCGTCGATCCTCGGCACACGATTGAGGCGGGTTACTGATGGGGCGGGCGCAAGCCAGCCGTGGCACGTCGGTGGTCACTGCGCGTGCGAGCGACGCGCTCTCGCGGGAGCGGAAGCTCGAGCTCTATTACTGGATGAAGCTCACCCGGCAGCTCGAAGAGCGCCTCGTGAACCTGTACCGTCAAACGAAGGTCGTGGGTGGCCTCTTTCGCTCGCTTGGTCAGGAGGCCGATGCCGTGGGCAGTTGTTTCGCCCTCGAGCAGCGTGACGTCATGTCGCCGCTCATTCGCAACCTCGGTGCCATGCTCGTCAAAGGTGCCACACCGGTCGAAGTGCTGAAGCAGTACATGGCCAAGGCCGACTCGCCCACGCGCGGACGGGAACTCAACATCCACTTCGGTGACATCGGTGAGGCCGGGGTGACGCGCGGCTTCCTTGGACAGATATCACCGCTCGGCGACATGGTCCCGGTCATGACCGGTGTGACCATGTCATTCAAGATGCGCGGTGAGGATCGCGTCGGTTTGGTGTATGTCGGCGACGGCGCCACCAGCACCGGTGCGTTTCACGAGGGCATCAATTTCGCCGCGGTCCAGCGGTGCCCCCTCGTTGTCATCGTTGAGAACAACGGCTACGCCTACTCTACGCCGACGCATAAGCAGTCCGCGGCAAAGTTTTTCGTCGACAAGGCGATCGGGTACGGTGTACTGGGACTCCAGGCCGACGGCAACGACGTGCTGGCCACCTACGACGTGACGAAGAAAGCGGTCGATCACGCCCGCGCTGGCCATGGTGTTGCTCTGGTCGAGCTGATTACCTATCGCCGCAAAGGCCATGCGGAGCACGACAATCAGTCGTACGTGCCCGCTGGCGAGATCGAGAAATGGGCGGCCGAGAACGATCCAATCGATCGCTACGTGCGGGTGCTGCGGTCGCACCTCGGCGTCACGGACACGGAGATCGAGGCCATCGACGCGCGCATCATGCGCGAGATCGATGACGCCACCGATCTCGCCGAACGCTCCGGAACGCCGGATGCGCGGGAAGCCCTGATGGGCGTTTATGCGGAACCGCCCGCCGAGCAGCCGCTCTGGTTTCGTCGTCATGACGGGGGCGATGCCGGGGCCGATGCCGGGGCCGATGCGTACGGCCAGGAACGCCCCGAGAGCTGGGGCACCTGGAAGGCCGATGGAGCGACGTCCTGATGACTGAAATCACATATCTGGAAGCGATCCGCGAGGCGCTCTTCGAGGAGATGGAGCGCGACCGCAATGTGTTCTGCATGGGCGAGGACATCGGGGCATTCGGCGGCGCGTTCAAGGTCACTGAAGGGCTGTTGGCAAAGTTTGGCGAGCAGCGGGTCATCGATTCGCCGATCAGCGAGATCGCCCTCGTCGGAGCCGCGGCCGGCGCGTCCCACATGGGGCTGCGGCCGGTGGTCGAGATGCAGTTCATCGACTTCATCGCCAATGCCTACGACATGCTCACCAACTACGTCGCCACGGCGCGCTATCGCGCCTTTCTGCCGTGCCCCATGGTGGTGCGCGGTCCCAGTGGCGGCTACGTCCGCGGCGGTCCGTTTCATTCGCAGAACCCGGAAGCTGGCTTCCTGCACACACCCGGACTCAAGATCGTGTATCCCGCCACGGCGGCGGACGCCAAGGGCCTGATGAAGGCGGCAGTCCGCGACGACGACTGTGTCCTCTTTTTTGAGCACAAGTATCTCTATCGCCGCGTCAAAGATGTCATGCCCGCTGGAGACCACGTCGTGCCGATTGGCAAGGCGCGCGTGGCGCGGGAAGGGAGTGACGTGTCGATCGTGACCTACGCGTCCACCGTCTGGAAGGCGCTCGAGGCGGCAGAGATCGTCGCGGCCGAAGGCATTTCCGTTGAAGTCATCGACTTGCGCACGCTTTCACCGATGGACGACGAAGCCATCTTCCGCACGGTGAAAAAGACGAATCGGCTGTTGATTGTGCACGAAGATACGCGCACGGGGGGAATGGCGGGTGAGATTACCGCGCGCGTGAACGAAACCTGCTTCGAGTGGCTCGACGCTCCCGTATTGCGCGTAACGGCCGCCGATATTCCGCTGCCGTACGCTCCAGCCCTCGAAGATTACGTGTTGCCGCAAACTGCCGATATCGTTCGAGCAGTCCGGCGCCTGACTGCGTATTGATGACGACGAGCTCAGCTGGCGATGCGCAGACGCCCCTCCCCGAAGACCGCGTCGGTCGGAATATCGGCGTGGGGTGTTTTACGTTCTTTATCGGTGGCGTCAGCGGCGCGATGGTCGGCGTCGGCATCGGGAAGTTGCTGGGCTTCTTTGCGCGCTGCACTCCCATGGCGGGGTTGCCGGCGTGTGAATGGTGGGTGTACGCAGGGTACGGTGGTGCCGTCGGCGCGATAACGCTGCCGATTCTCGCCTTGTGGCGTTTGCGTCGCGCGGATCGCGCGGCCGACGCTGCTTCTTCAGATCGAGGATGATCGAGTGGCTCGTGTAGATGTCATCATGCCGCAGATGGGTGAGTCCATCGCGGAGGGAACCGTTTCGCGGTGGCTGAAAAAGGTCGGCGACAACGTCAAGCGAGACGAACCGCTCTTTGAGATCTCCACCGATAAAGTCGATGCAGAGATTCCCTCCCCGTCGGCCGGTATCTTGGTCGAAATTCTGATCGGAGATGGCCAGACGGTCGCCATTCAGACGGTGGTCGCGCGCCTCGAGACCGACGCCGCCACTGCGGCGGCCCTGCCGGCAGCGGCACCGAGTGCACCGGCCACTACGCCTACACCTGCTCCTGCTCCTGCGCCGGCTGCGGCGCTGGGCGTGGCGTCCGGTGTTGCGCCGTCCGCTCCCGTTGCGGCCTCGGCCACGTTGGCGGTGCCCGCCGGGTCCTTCGAAGAACGGGTGCGCACGAAGTCGTCGCCGCTCGTGCGCAAGATGGCGGCCGAACACGGCGTCGAGATTGCCGGCATGAGTGGCAGTGGCATCGCGGGGCGCGTCACGCGCAAGGACCTCGACGCCTTTCTGGCGGCGAAGCCCGCCGTCACCGCCACGACGGTCGCTGGAGCCTCGATGTATGCGCCCGCTGGCGCGGAACATGGCGGTCCGCTGCCCACACCCTGGGCAGGTGATCTCGTCGAGCCGATGTCGAAGATCCGAAAGCTCACCTCCGATCATATGGCGCTCGCCATCAAGGTCGCCACGCACGTCACGTCTTTCTTCGAGATCGACCTCACCCGCGTCGCGCGTATTCGCGCCGGCATGCGGAAGGAGTTCGAGGCGCAGTCGGGGCAGAAGCTCACCTACCTGCCGTTCATCCTGCAGGCCGTGTGCACGCAGCTCAAGCGTCATCCGACGCTCAATGCTGCCGTCGCCGGCACTGACGTCATTCTCCGCAAGCAGATCAACCTCGGCATCGCGGTGGCACTTGAACCGACCGGCTTGATCGTTCCCGTGCTCAAGCACGCCGATGAGCTGTCGCTGACCGGTCTGACGCGCGGGACCAATGATCTTGCCGCGCGCGCGCGCAGCAAGAAGCTCAGCCCGACCGATGTCCAGGGCTCGACGTTCACGATCACGAATCCTGGCGTCTTCGGATCGCTCTTTGGCACACCGATCATTCCCGTGGGTACTACCGCCATCCTCGGACTCGGCGCCATTGAAAAGCGGGCCAAGGTCGTCACCGGCCCCGATGGAGAAGAGACCATCGCAATCCGCACCTGTGCGTACTTCTCGCTGTCCTTCGATCACCGCGTGATCGACGGTGCCGACGCAGACCGCTTCATGGGCGACCTCAAGAAGACGCTGGAGTCGGTTTCCGAAACGGGGTTCTGAATTCGTCATGCCACGCGTGCTGGCCATGCAGGAGCGCGTTGTCGCCCCGGCGGAACGAGGAGCCTATCTGGCCAGCCTCGACCGTCGTCGGGCGCGCGCCGCTGCCGTACCAGCACATTTCTGGGTCTTTGAACACGCCACCGAATCCGGTCGTTTCGTCGAGTTCACGGAGGCCGCGAGCGATGAAGCCATCGCTGCGGCCCATGAAGTCGGCCAGACGCCCGGACTGTGGCGCGAAGTACAGGGAGGCTGATATGCCCGCGCGACGCATCACGGTCGATGGACGCGAATGGCAGGTGTACCCCTCCGGATTCCTCACCCAGTACGTCGGTGACGAGTTCGGATTGATCTTTGTGGCTGGTACCGGTGACGACCGCGATGTGCGGGTCACACGCTACTCCCCAGTGGGGACGCGCGCACGGGAGCAATCGCTCGCCGAGCTCGAGAACGCGCAGCTCCTCGAACTATTCCGCACGTCGCAGCCGGGCGCGCGCTCTCCCGAGGCAGGCTACCGCACGTGACCGGCACGCCGGGCACATCGGGCCCGGAGACGATCTCGGGACGCGGCGAGTCCGCGCAATTTGTCGATCTGCAGGTGCACTCGACCGCGTCGGACGGCGCGCTGTCGCCCACGAAGGTCGTCGAGGCAGCGCGCGACGCAAAGCTGTACGCCATCGCGCTCACCGATCATGACACCGTCGACGGCCTGCCCGAGGCGATCGCCGCCGGCGTGGCGTATGGGGTCCGCATCATCGCTGGCGTCGAACTGAGTTCGCACTTCGATGATGACGAGTTACACCTGCTTGGCCTTCACCTCTCCAATCAGGACGCAATGCGTTCCGCGCTGCGCGTGCTGCAGGTTGGCAGGGTGGAACGCGCCGTACGGATCGTCGAGGTGCTCAACAAGCATAGTATTCCCGTTACTATGGAATCGGTGCTCGCCGAAGCAAACAAGGGAGCGGTCGGTCGCCCGCACGTGGCGCGGGCGATGGTCGCCGGCGGGTGGGTACGTGATTTCCGCGAGGCGTTCGATCGCTGGATCGGCTTCGGTCGCCCCGCGTACATGGCGAAGGAACGCTTCGATGTCGCCGACGCGATCGCGCTGGTGCACGAGGCGGGCGGGCTGGCCGTGTGGGCACATCCTGGGGACTCGGCAACGCCGACCCGTATTCAGCGACTTGCCGACATGGGGCTCGATTCCGTCGAGGTGCTGCACCCCAGTCATCCGCCCTCGCTCTCGCAGCGCCTGTTCGACAACACCGAGATAGCGGGGCTGCTACCGAGTGGTGGTTCCGATTGGCACGGCACGCACGATGGCCCGCGCCGCCTTGGGGGACAGCTCGTGCCGAAGATCTGGCTCGACTGGCAGGAAGCGCGTGTGGCCGAGCGCGCCGCGGCCAAGACCGTCTGATGTCAAATCGCGTCGCGCTTGTCACCGGCGGCGCGCGGCGCGTCGGCGCCGAGATCGTGCGGAGTTTCGCCGAGCGCGGTTACGACGTGTTGCTGCATCACGGCAACTCGCCGGACGCCGCCGCCTCGCTCGCGGACGAGCTGCGTCGTCGGCACGACGTGCGCATTGAAGTCGTACAGGAAGACCTCGCCGACGTGCACGCGCCGCCGCGGATTGTCGACGCGGCCATGCGTGCCTTCGGTGCCCTCGATGTCGTCGTGAGCTCGGCGTCGGTCATGATGATGCATCCGTTCGATGCCGTCACGCCAGGTGAGTGGGAGCAGACGTCGGCGATCAACCTGCGCGCACCGTTTTTCCTGATGCAAGCCGCCATGCGCGTCATGCGTGAGGGCGGCGTGATTGTACAGCTCTCTGATCATCTCGCGTTCGAATCGATCTTCCCGCATTTGATTCCGCATCAGGTCACGAAATCCGCCCTCACGCAGTTGGTTCGCACCACAGCCTCAGCGTTCGCACCACGCTTGCGGGTCAATGCCGTGGCACCGGGATTGGTGCTTCCGCCGGACGACCTCACTGAGGAAGCGATCGCGCGATTCCTGCGGGATGTACCAATGGGGCGCAGCGGTACGCCGGCCGACGTCGCGCAGGCAATCCACTTTCTCGTCGATGCGCCGTACATCACGGGTATCGTGCTTCCAGTCGATGGTGGCCGTCATCTCCGTCGGTGAGTGCCAGTGATGCTGAGCGGTGAACGCGCTGCACCCCTGACGTTCGCACGCATCGTGATCATGGGCGGTGGCTGTTACGGCAGCTGGTACGCGCAGCAGCTCACGAGGGCGGTTCAGCGCGGGGCGCTGCAGGCTACTGAAGTCGTGGTCGTTGATCGCGACCCCGCGTGTCGGGTGGTCGAACGGCAACACGCCGGCTCCTACGACGGGTTGCCGCTCACGGTCGTCGCCCGCGATTGGGATTCGTATGTGGCGCAGTGGCTGGGGCAGGGGCCCGAGGCACTCGCCGATGATGCAATGGTGCCGTCACCGCTCATGCCCCACGTCTGCCTCGACTGGCTGATAGGGCGCGCGCGGGCGCGTTGGCCGGAGCGGACGATTCGCGTCGCCCCCCTTGAGCGGGCGCCGGACACGCCCTGGGAACGGGCGTCGCCCGACGGCCGCCATTACGTGAGTTTCGCGACATGGATGTGCCCGGTGAATTGCATTGAGCCGGCTCGCTGCCCCCACACGCGCGGCGCCCGGGACTGGAGCATGCCGCCGATGATGCAGCGATATGTCGAGGACAACCCGTCGCTGCTCGGTCCCGTTATCTTTCACTGTATTCACCGCACGTACGGGGTCGGCATGATCGACGCCGCCGCGATTGCGGACGCTGATCGGCAACTCGCCGCATGGGGCGCCTCCGGACCCTGTGCAGTGCTCGTCGGGACGGTTTCGCACTGTCACGGCGCGCTGGGCGTGCTGGCGATCGATTGAGTTCTCTTTCTCTCCTCGCCGACATGTCCGACTCTCGTCCCGAAAACATCGTCATCATCGGTTCCGGTCCTGCGGCATGGACCGCCGCGATCTACGCGGCGCGTGCGAACCTCAATCCGATCGTCTTCGAAGGCGAGCCGGTCGGCACCGAGCTGCCCGGTGGCCAGCTCATGCTGACGACGGACGTCGAGAACTTTCCCGGTTTTCCGGAAGCCATCAGCGGCCCCGATCTCATGGACCGGATGCGGGCGCAGGCCGTGCACCATGGTGCGCGAGTCGTCTCCGAGCTCGTGAAGCAGGTGCATCTCGCGACGAAACCCTTCGGCATCGTGCCGAATTATTCCGCGCCGATCACGGCCCACACGGTCGTCATTGCGACGGGCGCCGCCGCAAAGTGGATCGGCCTCGACAATGAGTTGCGCCTCGCCGTATCGGGAGGCGGCGTCTCAGCGTGCGCCGTCTGTGACGGTGCTATGCCCTTCTATCGTCATAAACGTCTCGCCGTCGTCGGTGGTGGCGACACCGCAATGGAAGAGGCGATGTATCTCACCAAGTTCGCCAGCGAAGTAGTGGTTATTCATCGGCGTGACAGCTTTCGCGCGTCGAAGGTCATGGCCAGTCGCGTGCTCGAACATCCGAAGGTGCGCGTGATCTGGAACGCTCAAGTCACCGACGTGCTCGGCGATGAGTTCATCACCGGTCTACAGCTCACCGATACCGAAACGGGCGCAATGAGCGAGATCGATGTCGGCGGCCTCTTTGTGGCTATCGGTCATACGCCCAACACCAAGTTCTTGCGGGGCCAGCTCGATACCACGGAACACGGCTACATCAAGGTGTCGTCATGGCGCACGGAGACCAACGTCCCCGGCGTCTTCGCCGCGGGTGATGTCATCGACGACTATTATCGCCAGGCGATTACGTCGGCGGGGACGGGGTGTATGGCCGCACTCGAGGCCGAACGCTGGCTCGCGCATCATGGTGTCGGCGAGTCGCCGGTGCTGGAAACGGCGGAAGCACCGGTCCCCGTCACGCCGGATGCGACAGTCCGGTGAGCGCGCTCACGCTGCAGCAACTCACCGTTGGCCCGCTGCAAGAGAACTGCTGGCTGTTGGCCGATTCGGTAAGTGGCAAGGCTGTGCTCGTCGATCCAGGTGACGAGCCGGACGCGCTGCTTGCGGCCGTGGACGCCACCGGCTGTACGCTCGACGCCATCTGGCTCACCCATGCGCACTTTGACCACGTGGGTGGTGTCGCCGGCGTGATCGCCGCGCGTCCCGTGCCCATCTGGGTGCATCCGGCCGACGCCTTCTTTTATGCCAACGCGGCCAGTAGCGCCGCACGGTGGGACGTGGTGATCGACAACCCGCCGCCGGCCGATCGTGAACTCGCCGAGGGCGATCGCGTGCAACTCGGCGAGTACCAGTTCGCCGTCTGGCATCTGCCCGGGCACGCGCCTGGGCATGTCGCCTTCATCGGTCACGGCCTCTGTTTTTCCGGCGATGTGCTCTTCGCCGGCTCGATCGGACGGACCGACCTGCCGCTGTGCGACCCCTCGGCGATGCACCGGTCGTTGATGAGAATGGCGACCCTGAGCCCAGAGACTCGGGTATTTCCCGGCCACGGTGTTTCTACCACGATCGGACGCGAGTTGGCGTCCAATCCATTTTTGCGCGGTGCCGCCCGGCCACTCGGCGCTTGAGCGTCGCTCTCTCCTTCCGGTCTTCGCATGTCGTCCTCGTCGTCTGATAGCTTCCGCCCGTTCATCGCTGTACTGCTCGGTATCGTCGTCCTCACGGCCTGCTCCAACGTCACGGAGAACAACACCAAGCTCAGCAACTACGGGGCCGTCACCATCACCGGCAAGAATGCCCCGGCGGGGCGGGCCACGGCGACGATCAACGCGGTATTCTTTCAGGGGCTCGCGGCGACCGCGCCCAACAGTACGCTGCAGCAGGGAGATCAGTGCGCGTACGCGCCGATCGACACGACCACGGGCGGCGCGACCGGCTCGCTGAAGGTCGGCGAAAGCCTGGCGCTCAGCATTGCCGGTACCGGCATCGCGATGCCGTTCTCGACGGCCTTCTCGCGCTACGAGCCGGCCAACGGCGCGCTCCTCAGTTATGCGGCGGGCGACGCCGCCACGTTGACCGTGCCTGGAGTCGCCGGGGCTTTCCCGGCAGCGGCGATCAGCGTCAAGCTTGCCGAGCCTATCCTTCCCGGACGACTCGTTCTTCCGGCCGCTGGCGTGCCGCTTGACGTCACTTGGAACGCCACCAACGACCCCACGGCAGCGATCATCCTCTCGGTCCGCTACGGCGCGACGGCCACGTCGACCGCGCAGAATGAGCAGATCTACTGCGCGCTCAAAGACGATGGCGCCTTTCAAGTCCCCGCGTCCGGGCTCACAGCATTGCTCGCGTCGCCGAGCGCATTGCGCTCCGCGACGCTGATTCGTTGGCGGACGCAGGAAATGCGACCCGACTCGTCGAGCCTGCTACACATCGTCTCGACCGTCGACACGATCGTTCGATTCCCCTGATCGCTGTGCGCGCTGGCGCTCGAGCGGTCTACCTGCGCGAGTGATCCCGGAGAGAGTGAATACGGTCTGCTCCGGCGGCTGACCGCGCCTCCCCCGGCTTTTCCGCCGGAGAACTTGTCCACGCGACCTGGGAGCCATAGACTCGACTCATGCGCATTACGACGTGGGCGGAATACGGACTCATTTGTGCCTTACATCTCGCGCGTCGCGCGGGCACGGGCCCAGTCACGGGGCGGGACGTGGCCGCGCGCGAGCGACTGCCCGGCGATTACGTCGAGCAGATCCTTCTGCGCATGCGGCGTGCCGGTATCGTCGACAGCACACGCGGCGCGCGTGGCGGATATGCGCTGGCCAGGTCGCCGGAGCTGATCTCCGTCCGCGATGTCATTCAGGCCTCGGAACTCACGACATTCGATTTGCACTGCGTGAGCCACCCGGTAGACGCCGACCGCTGTGCCGCAGCCGAGAACTGCAGCATCCGCCCGGTGTGGTTGCTCCTGCAACAACGGATTGACGAGGTGCTTGAGGGGGTAAAGCTCAGCGACCTCCTCACTGACGAAGCAACCGTGCGGGATCGTGTTGGGCTGCCGCGCTATGAGGCCGTGCCCGATCTCCCGGGCGCGTTACCGATCTTGCAGGGCTGACCCGCCAATGGGAATGTGGGCGGAGTGGCGCGCGCAGCGCGCTCGGAGCCGACGGGCATCGACCTACCTCGGTCGGTTACTGCGCACGCCGGACCAGGCGGATATCGCGTGGCTTGGGTCGGCTGGCGTTACCGTAACGCTCGCCGCACGGGAACTCACATTCGCCAAACGGGCCATCGGTCTGATCGTCGCCGAGCGCGACGCCCTCGATGACCGGACCGCCTCCGACGTGGCCCACCAGCTGGTCTCGGTGATGAGCTGGGAAGCTCGCGGGAGCGTCAACCTCGGTCTGGCGTGGGACGAGCGCTGGCGCGCCTACACCGCCGCATTGGCGGTTCGGGGCAGCGTGGAGGCTCCGGCCACACGGCTCGCGCGCGTGCTCCTGTTAGGAGCCGGGATTGCGGAACCATCCCAAGAACAGGTGGTCCGCGCCACGCAGTTCGTGAACGAGACGCGTGGTGCCGCCAATGTCGCGCTCCGCGATGTCTTCGGGGCGGCGTCGCTCCCGGATGACGTCAGGCCCTCCGCGCTTCTGAGCTGAACGTGCCCGGTTCACCTCGCCCGCGCGCGAGGAACCGACAAGAAAAAGGGGAAGGATGGCTGACGCCACCTTTCCCCTTTCTCTTAAAGTGCCGAAGGCCGGACTCGAACCGGCACATCCTTGCGGATACTGCGACCTGAACGCAGCGCGTCTACCAATTCCACCACTCCGGCAGCTACTGACATCATACACGAAAACACCATTCCGTACACGATCCCGGTAGGGCAGTAAAGAATAGACAGAAGAGGCCTCCGAAGTCAACGCCGGGCCGCACTCTTCGCGAGGGTTGGGGTATTACGTTTCCTCCCAGTATGGCAAATACGGACAGCGACGAACCCACAGAACTGATCGCGCGGAATAAGCGCGCGCGGCACGACTACGAAATCCTGGACACCTGGGAGTGCGGAGTCGTGCTCACCGGCACAGAGGTCAAGGCGCTCCGCGAGGGGCGCGCCAACCTCACCGACGCCTTCGGGGTGATCAAGGACAACGAAGTGTTCCTGCTCAACCTGTACATCGGCGCGTACGGGCAGGGCAACGTGTTCAATCACGAGCCCACCCGCACGCGAAAGCTGCTCATGCATCGCCGCGAAATCCGTCGACTCATCGGCGCGGTTGAGCGGCAGGGGCTCACGCTTGTACCGCTTGACCTGTACTTCAAGAGTGGACGAGTCAAGGCGAGGCTCGCGCTCGTGCGCGGCAAGCAACAGCACGACAAACGCGAAGATCTCAAGAAGCGTGACGCCGAGCGCGAAATCGCACGTGCGCTCAGTAAGCGCTGAGCGGTTGCGCTGATGTCGCTACTCGGCGCGTTCGCACTCACATGGCAGTTGTCAGCCGTCGCGGTGCCGCTCCCGCCGCTCCCGCCGCTCGCGGTTCGCGCTGGTGACCGCCTGCAGTCCGTGCCGACGATGCGGCATCCTGATGGTGGCATCGCCGTGCGCGCCGACGCGCTCGCTGACGCGCTCGGTGGACAGCTCGTGACCCAGCCGAACGGTAGCGGGCGCTATCGCCTCGAAGTGGGCACCACCGGCGTTGATCTCGAAGCCGGGAACGCGCTCGTCGTGGTCGCCGATGACACGATCCCCCTACGATCGGGCGTCTTCCGGCGCGGCGGACAGCTCTACGTCCCGCTCGCCTTGGCGACGGAGTTGCTGCCCCGACTCGGTGCGGGGGTGCTGTTCGATCCTGACAAACCCGAGCTGCGCCGGTTCTCCACCGGGACGGCCGCTCGGCGTCCCCCCGCGCCTCGGCCGCGCGCGGACCCACCCCGGCCGACCGTCACGTCTGCCCCGGCCGACAACGTGCGGAGCGCGTCGGCCAGCCGCAGCGCGTCGCTTCGGCAGCGTATCGTGGTGGTCGATGCAGGACATGGCGGTCCGGACAACGGCATGTCCGGGCCGATCGGCGTGCCCCGCAAAGTCTATGAGAAGAACATCACGCTCGCGTTCGCGAAGGAACTGCGGACCGCCCTCACGCAGCGTGAAATTCAGGTCGTGATGACGCGGACGACGGACACCCTCATCGCCCTCGGCGATCGTGGACGCATCGCGAATCAGGCCAAGGCGGACCTGTTCCTGTCGGTGCATGTGAACGCCGCAAATCCTCGGTGGAATAATCCCGGTGGAGCACGCGGCTTCGAAACCTATTTTCTCGCGGAAGCGAAAACCGAAGACGAGCGCCGAGTCGCGGCGATGGAAAACGAAGCGATTCGCTTTGAGACTGAGGCCGACGTGACCCGCGACGATCCACTGGGATTCATCATGCGCGACATGGCGCAGAATGAGCACCTGCGCGAATCGGGGCGACTCGCCGAGCTGCTACAGGCTGGGATGAAGCAGGTGCACCCCGGGCCAAATCGGGGCGTGAAGCAGGCCGGGTTTCGGGTGCTCGTCACCGCCTTCATGCCCGCCGTCCTGGTGGAAATCGGCTTCGGTACCAACAAGCTCGAAGCCCAGTACATGACCGATACCGATCGGCAGCGCGAGTTGGCGTCGACGCTCGCCGATGCGGTGGTGCGCTATCTCGAGCAGTATGAACGCAAGGTCGGAGGCGGCGGCTGATGCGTGCCGTCCAGCGGTTGGCGCTGGTACTCGCCTCGTGGCTCGTCGGTTCGGGGTGTGTGTATTACAACGGCATTTACAACGCGCAGGCCGAGGCCCGACTGGCCGACGCCAAACTGCGGCGTGATGACGACGGCGAGGCGACCACGCGCTTTCAGCGCTCCGCCGCCATTGCCGAAACGGTGCTGGTGCGGCATCCGAAGTCAGCATGGCGTAACCGTGCACTGTACATCGCGGCCCGGAGTGGTGCGATGGCGGCCCAGTGCGAGCGCGCGGTGCCGCGGCTGCAGCAGTTGTTGGCAGGGACGACGCTCGGGCCCGCCGAGCGCGATCGGTCCCGCTTGGCACTCGCGACCTGTGAGGTGCGCGCCGGACGGAGCGTCGACGCCCGGCCACGCCTCGACTCGATGTTCCGCTCGGCCGATCGCGAACTCGCGCGGCAGTCGCGCCTGTGGGCGGCGCGCGCCGCCCTCAGCATGGGAGATCGCGATGCGGTCCCCGCCTATCTCGGCGACCTCGACGCCGGCGTCTTGCAATGGGAGCTCATCAGCGCATCCCTGTCAGCGCGTGAATACGCTCGCGTCGAATCACTCCTCGTGCAGCGCGCTCGGTTGGGCGACTATCGCGAGGACGTGACCCGTGCGTTGCGTGACCTGCTTGCCGACGGTCGCGTTCAGGCGGCGGAACAGGTGGTTGCCCAGTATGATTCCGCGCGGGTACGCGACGATAGCCGCGCCAGGATGCACTACGCGGTGGGGGACATGCACGCGCGCGTCGGGCTCGATTCGCTGGCCCGACGGCATCTGTACGCCGCGCGCACGTTGTCCCGGCGCGACACTGTCACGGCACGCGATGCGAACGCGCGGCTGGCGTTGCTCGATCTCACCCGCGTCGCCTCGGTGCCCGAGCTCGACACTCTCGTCGCGCGGCAGGACAGCACGATCTGGCGTACCAGCTACGCGCGCCAGGTTGCGGAGCGCGTGCTGCTCTTTCGGCTGCTGGCCGACCGCGGCGATGACGAGAGGGCGTCGCTCTATCTCGCGGCCGAGATCGCGCGTGACTCACTGCGCGCGCCGTGGCTCGCGCGCGTGCTCTTTCTGCGCGTCGCCCGTGAGGCTCCGTTGTCGCCACTCGTGCCCAACGCGTGGTACGCGGCGGCCCTCCTCGAGCCGGACAGTGCGGCTGCGTGGCAACGTCGCGTCCTCGTCAACTTCAGTAACTCTTCGGTGGCGGCGCGGCTGCGTGGTGAGGATCCTACCGATCGTCCGGACTTTCTCAGCGCGCCCGCCCTGTTGAGATTGCACTGGTCCGATGCACTCCGCATCTGGTCTGACAGCGTGCGACAGCTGCGGCTTCCTCCCAAACCGGCCGGATCTCGGTGATCGCGTGACAGCAACAATCGGTGAACCGCCACAGTGGACCGTGGCCGGGCTGGCCTTTCGGAACCCCGTCGTTCTTGCCGCCGGCACGGCGGGCTTCGGGAAGGAGGTTGAGGATGTGATCGACCTCTCAGCGCTCGGCGCGATCGCGACGAAGGCCGTCAGCGTTGCCCCACGTCACGGCGCCCCACCGCTGCGCGTCAGCGAATTCGCCGGTGGCATGATTAACGCAATCGGCCTCGCCAATCCCGGCCTCGACGCCGTGCGCGCCGAGTATTTGCCGTGGCTCCGCCGTACCCATCCCGAGACACGGGTGATCGTGAACGTCGTCGGGAATAGCGTGGAGGACTTCGAGACGGTCGTTGGGGGCCTGGACGACCTGCCGGGCGTGGACGCGTTCGAACTCAACGTCAGCTGCCCGAATGTCAAAGCCGGCGGGCTGGAGTTCGGCGCCGACCCGGTCGCCCTCGCCGCCTTGGTGCGCGCCTCCCGAGCGAAGACGTCCCGTCCCATCTTCGTGAAGCTCTCGCCGACGCTTGGCACCGGGGTGGTGGCCGCCGCCCGCGTGGCGATCGAGCATGGAGCGACCGGTTTGACACTGGTGAACACCATGCCCGGACTCGTGATCGACGCATCCCGTCGCAAGCCTAAAATCGGGTTTGGTACCGGTGGCGTAAGCGGACCGGCGTTGCTTCCCTTGGGATTGCTCGCGACCTGGCGGGTGCGTCAGGCGCTACCCGACGTGCCCGTGATCGGACTGGGCGGCATCAGCACCGGCAGTGACGCGGCGCAGTATCTGCTTGCGGGTGCGTCGCTGGTGGGCGTCGGCACGGCCGCTCTCCGCGATCCCCGGGCGCCGGAACGCATCGCCCGCGAACTCTCCGCTTGGGCGGACCGGGAGGGAATTCGTGATCTTCGATCGATTATCGGTACCCTGGAGTGGCCTTCGTGACGTCTGTCTCTTCCCCGACCGTCGCCGCGACGGTCCCTTCAAAGGTCACCCCGATCGTCGCCCTCGACGTCGCTGACCGCCCCGCCGCGCAGGCCCTCGTGACCCGACTCGGCGCCTCCTGCGGGTTCTACAAGGTCGGATTGGAACTGTTCGCCGCGGAAGGGCCCGGCATCGTGAGTTGGCTGCGCGACGCCGGGAAGTCCGTGTTCGTGGACTTGAAGCTGCACGACATTCCCAACACGGTGCGTGGCGCCGCGCGCAGTGTGGCCCGCCACGGCGCGACGCTACTCACGGTGCATGCGTCCGGCGGCACGGAGATGATCCGGGCGGCCGTCGAGGGCGCCCAGGAGGGGGCGGTGGCGTCCGGGGGATGTGGCATCCTCGGGGTGACCATCCTGACGAGCATGGACGCGGCGGGGATCGGCGAGGCGTGGGGGCGGGAACAGCCTGACGTGACCCGTGAAGTGGTGCGGCTGTCCGGGCTCGTCGCAGCGGGCGGCGGCGCGGGGATCGTCTGCTCCGGTCACGAAGCCGCCGCGGTCCATTCTCGGTTCGGCGGGGGCCTCGGTCTCCTGATTCCCGGCATTCGGCTACCCGGTGGCGACGCCCACGACCAGCGGCGCGTGATGACGCCACGGGCCGCCGCTGACGCTGGCGCGCGGTGGCTTATCCTTGGTCGGGCGGTGACTGGGGCCGCCGATCCGGTGGCGGCCATGGAGCAAGTGGCCGCCTCACTTGCGGGGGCGGTCTAAGTCCACTAGGATGATGGTCTTGCCCGTTTTCGGGCGAGATTCTAGGCCAATCCGCTGGCCACATTTGCTTCGCTCGTGCGCGGAATCGCTGAAAGGTGATGCTTCATGAGCGATGGACGCATGGGGAGTCCAGCCGGCCAGAGCAATCTGGTGCGGGAGACTCCGTTGGCGCGTGAGCGCCAAGGTGACCCGTGAAAGTTCGGAGCAGCGTAAAGCCGATCTGTGAGCACTGCAAAGTCGTCAAGCGACAGGGCGTGACTCGCATCATCTGCAAGCGCAACCCCAAGCAC
>CAIUOO010000434.1 GCA_903900795.1 uncultured Gemmatimonadota bacterium
ACTTGCGTGAGCCGTTGCGGTACGCGAGCTCCGACGTGCCACCGCCCAGACGCAGCGAGAACTTCGGCTTGCCGGCGCGTCCACGCTTGGTGGTGATGATGATGACACCGCCCGATGCCTTCGAGCCATAGATGGCGGCGGCCGCTGATCCCTTCAGGATGTCGACGTTCTCGATGTCATTCGGATTCAGGTCGGCGATGCGGTTGACCGGATTCTCCTGGTTCCCGACGGAGATGCCGGTGCCCGCGGCGCGCGTGACTTTGTTCGTGCCGGAGCCGATCGACACGTCGGAGACGATGACACCGTCGATGACGTACAGCGGCTGCGCGGATCCGAGAATGGAGGAGATGCCGCGGATGCGAATGCGATTGCCGCCACCGGGCGCGCCGGTGGACTGCGAGATCTGCGCGCCGGCGATCTTGCCCTGGAACGCGTTCTCGATGGACTGCGATGACACCTTGTTCACGTCGGCCCCGCTCACCGTGGCCACGTCATTGGCGAGGTTGCGGCGCGAGATGCCCGTGGCCTGACCGGTGACGACGACCTGATCGAGATTGAGCACGTCCTTCTTGAGCACGATCTCGAGGCTGCTCTGCGACGCGCCGACGGTGATGCGCGTCATCGGATAGCCGAGGCGACGCACCATGAGGACCACCTCGCGGGCGGGGACGTTCACGAGGGTAAACGAGCCGTCGTCACGCGACAGCGCACCGAGCGCGGTGCCGGTGACCTGCAGCTGTGCCGCGGCGATGGGTGCTCGCGATCCTTCTTCGAGCACCTTGCCGCTGATCGTGCGCGTTTGCGCGGCGAGCGGGGCGGCCAAGAGCGCGAGGGCTGCGGCAAGCAGGCCTCCGCGCGCGAATACTCCGGTCATCAGGACGTTCTCCAGTGTAAGGGGCGATAAGCGAAGCTATGGCGGTGCTGAGGGTGTCGCTAGCGACGGGGATTATGAACGGCCAACGGCTAACTGCCAACGGCTTAGTGTGCAGGAAGGAGGGGGTCGGGAAGGAGGAAGCAGGTGCACTGCGCGCCGTTGCTGCCTCCTCCTTCCTGACACTCTCCTCCCTGCTTCCTAGGCGTTTGGCGGTTCCCCGTCAGTCGTACCACCCCTGCAGGAACCACTGCGCACCGGCTTCGTGGTACGGCAGCAGTTCGCCTTCACCCTCCGCCACGCACCGCCAGTAATCACGGGCGTACGTATCAGCACGCCACCAGTCGCCGCTCAACCGTTCGGGGCCGTCGGCGGTGGCGAGCGACAGGCGTCGGCCGTTCGGCCGCACGATCGTGGCGTGCCCCATCCGTGACGCGGATGTGACCGCGTCGTGGGGGAATGGTCGGGAGCGCGCGCTATCCACCTCGTGCCTGCTGGTGTCACGAGTCTTTCGGCCACCGCATGGCGCCTTCGGGTCGCCCGCGCCATCCAGTTTTGCGCGCGTCAGCGGCCGTACGACTTCACCCGACCCCCGCTCATGGCTCCCGACACGCGTCCGCGCCGGTGCTCGCTGATGGTTCTCCGTTCGCTTCTCCACCGTACGCCTGTGGTTTGGGTTGCGGTCGCTGCGACGCTGCTGTCGACGGGGCTTTCGCCCCGGATGCTCCACGGCCAATCGGCGGCAGCCACGATCGATGGCATTGTCACGAACGAGGCTGGTCGCCCCATTGCCAACGCCGCCGTCATGGCGCGCAACAGTGCCACGGGATTTGAAGCGCAGGCACGCGCGGACGCGGCGGGCCGCTTCACCATGCGTCAGCTCCCGCTGGGAGGTCCGTATCTGGTCACGGTGCGTGCGATTGGCCACCGCGCCGAGCAGCGGACCGGTATCGAACTCGCGTTGAACGACCGGGTGTCTTTGTCGTTTCGGCTGACGGTCACCGCGACCGAGCTGGCACCGCTCGTGGTGGCGGCAGATGCCTCCAACGCGCGGATCAAGCGGGTGGGAGCGAGCACGCTGGTCTCGGCCAACGACGTCAAAACGCTGCCGGTGGC
>CAIUOO010000435.1 GCA_903900795.1 uncultured Gemmatimonadota bacterium
CGTGCGTCGACCTATTGCACCGCCACCGCGCCGCGACCGCCACGCAGCACGTACTTCTGGATCTTGCCGGTGGCGGTCTTCGGGAGCTCATCCATGAACGTGACGCCCTTGGGCCGCTTGAAGCCCGCCAGGCGCTCGCGCGCGAACGCGTGTAATTCGTCTGCGGTCAGCGTCGCGTCCGGCTTGCGCACCACGAACGCGTGGGGTGCTTCGCCCCACTGCTCGTGCGGCAGCCCCACCACGGCCACCTCCTGCACTGCCGGATGCCGCAGCAACACGCCTTCGATCTCCACCGAGGAGATATTCTCGCCGCCGCTGATGATGACGTCCTTGATGCGGTCGCGGATTTCCATGTAGCCGTCGGGGTGCACCACCGCCGCGTCGCCGGAATGAAACCAGCCACTCATCATCGCCCGCGCGGTGGCCTCGGGGTCGCGGTAGTAGCCGTCCATTACCACGTTCCCGCGCACCACGATCTCTCCCACGGTTACGCCGTCGCGCGGCACCGGCGCGCCGTGCTCGTCGATCACGCGTAATTCCCCCGACGTGATCAGCTCCACCCCTTGCCGTGCCTTGAGCGTGGCACGCTCGGCCGCCGGCAGCCCCGCATGTTCCGGACGCGGCTCGCTCACGCTGATGAGCGGCGACACTTCGGTGAGGCCGTACACGTGCGTGATCGTCCACCCCAGTTCCTCTTCGATCCGCTCGATCGTGTGCGCAGCCGGGGCCGCGCCGGCCGTGAGCACCCGCACGCCGCGCGGCGCCTGCAGGCGCAACGCCGCCGGGGCATTGGCAATCATGATCAGCACCGTCGGGGCCGCGCACAGCATCGTGCCGCGCTCCTCGTGCAGCATCTGGAACACCGTGGGCGCGTCCACCTTGCGCACGCACACATGCGTGCCGCCCACCGCCGTCACGATCCACACGAACGTCCAGCCATTCGCGTGAAACATCGGTAGCGTCCACAGGTATCGATCGGCGCACGTCATGGGATGATGCACCAGCGTGCCCACCGCATTCACCCACGCATTCCGGTGCGTGATCATCACGCCCTTCGGTTGGGCGGTGGTCCCGCTGGTGTAGTTGATCGCCAGCAGATCACTCTCGGTCATGACCGGCCGCACGAACGAGGGCTCCGCCGACGCCAGCAACGCCTCGTAGTCCAGCCATCCCTCACCGCCCCCTTCCAGCGCCACGAAGTGCTCCACGGTCGTCATCTCGTGGCGCACGCTGTCCACGAGATCGAGAAAGTCGGCGTGCACACAGAGCACGCGACTCCCCGAGTGGTTCACCATGTACACCCAGTCGGCGGGAAGCAGCCGGTAATTCAGCGGCACAATCGCGGCACCCACCTGCGGCACGGCGTAATAGCCCTCCAGATGCGCGTGCGTGTTGGGCGCGATGTACGCCACACGATCGGCCGGGGCCACCCCCAGCGTCTGCAGCGCATGCGACCATCGGTCGCAGCGTTCCAGAAACTCGCTGTACGTCCAGCGCTGATCACCGTCCACCACGGCCTCGCGGTCACCGTAGAGCGCACGCGCACGACGGGCGAAATCCATGGGAGTCAGCGGAACCTGCATAGCAGCACCTGCGGAAATGGGATGACGACGCCGGTCCCGGCCGGCACGATTCTGGCGATCTTACGGGACGCATTACATGGCGGCAACCCGCACCATTCCCATTACAGCCACTCGCCCGGAAACGCGTCCTTCAAAAACCGCATGAACAGCTTCACGCGCGCGCTGGCGTGACGCGTGGACGGGTGTAGCACCCAGAGTTCGGTACTGGGATCGGTGGACGGCCCCCAGCACACCAGCCGGCCCGTCGCGAGATCATCGGCTACGAGCAGGCGCGGCAGCTTGGCCGCCCCGATGCCGGTCAGCACCGCATCGCGCATCATGGTGAGCGTGGGTAGCGCCAGCACCGGCCGCGTATGGAGGTCGCGGGTAGCGTCTCCCGCGATCGGCCAGATCGCGGATGGCTTCGTACCATTCCGCACCACCACCGGCACCGGGTCGGTGGGGCCACGCGTCGCCGACGGCGCGGGAAACGACGGCGCCGCCACGATCAACAGCTGGTCGCGCACGAAGCAGCGCCCCACCAACGCGGAGTCCGGCTTGGGATTCACGCGAATCACTGCGTCGTATCCCTCGCGCACCAGATCCACCGCCCGATCCTCCGAGGTCACGGTGAGCGTCACGTCAGGGTAGGCCGCACTGAACTGCGCCGCGAGGCGCCCCATCAGCATATGACCGAAGAGTGTCGGAACATTCACCCGCAATGGTCCGCGAGGGCGTGCCGCCACGTCCCGCACCATGTCGGCCGACTCGGCGATGTCACTCAACAGCCCCGCCGTGCGCGCAAACAGCAGCTCCCCTTCTTCGGTGAGGCGGACCGACCGGGGGCCGCGCTCGAAGAGGCGCACCCCCAGACTGGCCTCGAGCTCCATGACCTTGCGGGACAGGGTCGCCTTCGGTCGCCCACTCGCTCGGCTCGCGTTCGCGAAGCCCCCGTGCGCAGCCACCAGGACAAAGTCGGACAGATCGTCGAGGTTCATCATCGTTCCATTTATGAGACGCTAAGTCTCATTTTACCCAATTGTACACCGGTTTTGCAACGCTGACATTGCATCGTCAACGTCGGGTCACCGACCATCTCGCCGATCGCGGCGCGCACGCTTTTCCGGAGTTCTTGCATGGCTATTCTCGTGACTGGTGCCACGGGCACCGTGGGCGCGCCGCTGCTGCGGCATCTGTCGGACCAGGGCGTCGAGGTCCGGGCGCTCACCCGCGATCCCGCCAAGGCATTGTTTCCCGATGGCGTCGTGCCGGTGGCCGGCGATCTGCTGGACGTGGTCTCCATGCGCGCCGCGCTCACCGGCGTGCGCACGCTCTTTCTGCTCAACGCCGTGGTGCCGCAGGAACTCACGCAATCCATGCTCACGCTCAATCTCGCCCACGAGGCGGGCATTCAGCGTGTGGTGTACCTGTCGGTGTTCAACAGCGACCTCTGCACCAACGTGCCGCACTTCGCGGCGAAGCACACGATCGAACGCATGATCGAGCAGTACGACATGGCGGCCACCATCCTGCGCCCGAACTGCTTCATGCAGAACGACGCGGCGTTCTTCAAGGATGCGCTCATGGGGCCGGGACTTTATCCGTTCCCGATCGGCGACCGCGGCGTGTCGATGGTCGACGTGGGTGACATCGCGGAGATTGCGGCCGGCGCGCTGCTGCAGCGCGAGCGGAGCGACGCACTCCTGCCGCGCGAGGTCATCAATCTGGTGGGCCCCGAGGCGCTCACCGGCGCCAGCGTCGCAGGCATCTGGTCCACCCTTTTGAACAAGCCCGTGCACTACACCGGCGGTGATACGACGGCCTTCGAGCAGCGGCTGGCGCATCATGCGCCCAGCTGGATGGCGATGGACATGCGCTTGATGCTCAACCGTTTCCAGTCGGATGGCATGCGCGGCACCGCACACGATGTCGAGCAGATGACGCGCCTCCTCGGTCGTGCACCGCGCAGCTACGCGGAGTTTGCCGCCGCCACGCTGACGCACTGGCAGCGCTGACCGCACCACCGGACACACCGCATTGTCGCGTGCAAAACTCCCCCGTGAACGCACGACCTGATGCATCGGTCGCGTTCACCGGGGCGTTGACGCATGGTACTTATAAATCTGCCTACGCCGCGCGCGCCGTGGCCGACGGGCGATAGTTGATGAGCAGAATGCCCGCGCCCACGAGCATGCACGCCACCACGATCCGTGCGCCGAGCGGTTCGCTCAACAACAGCCGACCGATGGCGAGGCCGAAGATCGGCGTGAGAAAGGAAAAGCTGGCCACCGTGGTGGGGGCGTACACCGACAGCAGCCAGAGAAACGCGATGAAGCCGCCCGAGACCACCACCGCGCCTTGAAAGAGCAGCGCCACGAGGTGTATAGGCTCCAGCGCGCGCACGAGTGGCCCGAACGCCGGCGAGACCAGCAGCAGAATCGGCGCCGACACGAGCACCATCCAGAACAGCTGCTGCTCCGCCCCCGCCTCCGCCATCACTGGCCGACGCGCGATGACTGTCTGCGCCGCCCAGCCGAGCGCGGCGCCGAGCGCGAGCAGATCACCCGAGACACTGGCGCCGGCGGCCGCATCGCCTCGTGTGAACAGCGCCGCCACCGTGCCTGCGAACGCCATCGCCAGGCCGACGCCCTTCGTGAGCGTCATCCGATCACCCGGTAACCAGACATGCGACATGAACGCCAACCACACCGGCATCGAATAGAAAATGATCGAGGCGTGGCTGACCGACGTGAGATCGAGGGCGAGAAACAGGCACAGGAACTGGCCCGCGAAAACCACGCCCATCAGCGTCCCCTCGAGTACGACCGGGCGGGTGACTCCCGTGAGTCGCCCGCGCCGCCAGAGCCACAGCCCGACGCACACCGCGGCCACGGCCGAACGGAGTCCAGCCGCGAACACCGGCTGCAAGCCCACGTTGGTTTGCTTGATGAGCAGCTGATTGAACGCCAGCAACAGCATCACCGCCACCAGCGATGCACCACCGAACAGGTCCAACCCCCTGGGACCGTCGGCGCCACGCGGAGTACCCACGGTCCCGCGCCTCAGCTCAGCTGCGACTGCTCGTGGAGACGGTCGTATACATGACTGGCCTCCACGATCTTGCCGTCGCGCAGGCGGTAGAACGACATGAACGGCGTCGTCATCGATCGTCCATCCGCGTAGGTGTGGGTCGAGATATTGTGCACGGCCACCATGTCCCCCTCAGCAATGATGGACAGGATCACGAACTCCATGTCCTTCGTCGCGTTGAGCTGCTTCAAGTAATCGCTGTATTCAGCCGCCGATGAGAATTCGTGTCCGCCCCGCTGCGTATCCAGGCTGGGCGCGTGCGTCGTCGTCATGCCGTCGAACGTCACCGCCGACAGCTCGGCGAACTGCTGAAACTGGATCGCCATGAGAAACTGCAGCACCGCCTCCTTGTTGCGCTGCTGCACCGACGCCGGTTCTGACACCTCCTTGGCCACCTGTACCGCGCGGGCGAAATACGCGTCCTGTGAGTCATGCAGATCGAGATGCGTGCTCAATCCCGTGATGTCAAAGACCTGGCGAATTGCCGGCTGCACGCCGCAGCAACTCAGCCGCAGGCCCGCCGCTTGTCGCTCCTTGAGCGCCTGAAGCAACACGCGGAGGCCCGCGCTGCTCATGTAGTCCACGCCCTGCAGGTCGATCAGGATATTCGATCGGGTTTCATCAGCGGAGGGGAGGCATGCCTCGAGTTCCCCCGCATTCCGGCTGTCGATGCGACCGTCGGCGCGGACGATGATCGTCCCGCCCCGACGCGATGTGTCGAAACTCATAGCAATCTCTGCGTGGGAAAGAGGTGGCGGAGCCGCCGACGCTCGATCCCGAGGGAGCGGAGCACGGCCCTGCTCGTGAACGTGAAAGGTACACCACGGGGAGTGTGCCACGCGTGCAGTGGATGCGCCGATACGGGCATAGCTCTCCAGCACACATTCACCATCTCAATGACGATCACCGCCGCGCCGCAGGTGCATGAACAGCATGGCCACGCCGACCGCGTTGGACGCCGGGGCAACGCGCGCTAGGCGCCGGAAGACACCGGTGCTAGACTATGGCCACGATCGGCATCCTGATTCCCCGGTGGGACGTTCGCGCGGTGATCGATCAGCAGCCGTCGGCAACCGCCGTCGGCAACCGCCGTCGGCAACCAACGGCGATTCAACCTCCAGGATACGTGGCGACCACCATGGCATCGACCCCTGCGGTACACCACGCCGCGCCCGATCGCATCAGCGCGGCCAACTGGCGTATCGTGCTGCTCGCCAGCTTGGGCGGCACGCTCGAATTCTATGATTTCGTCATCTTCGGTGTGTTCGCGCGCGACATCGCGGCCGCGTTGTTCCCCAACGAGTCGCCGATCGTATCGCTGATGGCGTCGTTCGCGGCGTTTGCCGTCGGCTATCTCGCTCGGCCCATCGGTGGCGTGGTCCTCAGTCACTACGGCGATCGGTACGGCCGCCGGAAGGTCTTCCTCTGGTCGGTGTTCGTGATGTCGGCGGCCACGCTCGGCATGGGCCTGGTGCCGACGTATGCCGCGTGGGGAATCGGTGCGAGCGCCTTGATGGTGACGCTCAGACTCATGCAAGGCTTTTGCCTTGGCGGCGAACTGCCCGGCGCCCTCACGTACGTGGTGGAAACCGCACCGCGTATCGCGCCCTTGGTGTGCGGTGTCGTGTTCTCCTGCGTCACCATGGGCGTGGCGGCCGCCACGGCGGTGAGTCTGTCGGTGCGTACCTGGCTCGCGCCAGAGGTTGTCCCGGTCTATGGATGGCGAATCGCGTTCATCATTGGAGGCCTCGGCGGCGTCCTCAGCTTCGTGTTGCGTCGCTCGCTCGAGGAGTCGCCCGAGTTCGAACGGATGAAGAGCCTGGCGTCACGCCAGCCGTTCCGTGAGCTGCTCCGCACGCACCGCGCGCACGTGCTGGTGGGTTGCGCGCTGCTCGCGGGGACGGCCTGCTTCAACGGTCTGTTCTTCTCTCACCTGCCGGCCTACTTGTCGCAGGTGTTGCAGTACGACCCGCGGCAGGCGGTGTTTTCGCAGACCGTCGGCGTGCTGGCCGCCGCCCTCGGCATTCTGCTCACCGGCTGGCTCGGCGACCGTATTCCGCCGCGCTATCTGCTGCGCACCGGCGTGGCGCTGCTCTTGGTGTTCTCGTATCCGTTTTATCTCGCCTTGGCCTCGCGTTCGGTCAACTTGACGCTGCTGCTGGCGCTCGCGGGGTTGGCCGCCGGCCTGACCAATGGGTCGTTCGCCGTGCTCCTCACCGACTTATTTCCTACGCGCATTCGCTTCACGGGCGTGGCCCTGGTGTTCAATATCAGCTTCACCATTTTCAGCGGCACCGCGCCGCTCCTCGCGACCACGCTCATTCGCGACACGGGGCTGCCGGCATCACCCGCGCTGTTGATGGTCGTTGGCGCGGCGCTCGCGTTGCTCGGGAGCTTGTGGATCGAACGGTACGGCGGCCACGTGCTGAGAGTTGCGCGATAGGCACTGCGGTACGGCGAAGTAGGGGGTAGAGAGAAGGGGTAGGGGGAGGGGCGTGCGCGTGCGCCGATTGCCATGGATACGATGCTCCACGCGACCGATCTTCCGGAGCTTCTTATGTGTCGAGGTGGAGATGAAACCTTCGGGCGAAAACCGGCGGAGTCTGACCATCGGGTCTGGCAAGTTGGCGGCGACTCAGCGCTACGTTTGCTTTCCTCAGTTCGGGTTTGGCCTTGAAACGCGGGTGGGGAACACGCGGATCGGCCTGACCGCGCCTGGGGTGAAATGACCGATCCGCACGATCTCCACGCCGAGGTGGTGGTGATGCCGCCACTGGCCGACCCGTTGCCGATCACGCTGAGTAACGCGTTGGCCGACCGCATCGGCCAGTTGGGCCGGACCGAGGACATCCACTTCTCCCCGGACGGGAGCAGGTTGGCAATCGCCGGTTTCAAGAAGGGGAGTTGCCTCGTTCTGGGCGTGCGGGTCAGCGACGGGCCGACGGTCACGCTGAGTTCCGCGCTTGAAATCACGTCGGACGCGCTGCGGGAACCGCATGGATTCGACTTCATCGGCAACGACCGGTTGGTGGTTGCCAACCGAGGCGGCGCGGTGACCGTGTTCCGTCTGCCCGCACAGACCGACGGCGAAGTGACGCTGAAGCCGGAAACGGTGATTGCAAGGATGTGGCCATTGGCCGCAGTGAAGACGCCCGGATCCGTGGTGGCTTTCGAGACGACCAAAGGGCGGATCGGCCTGCTGGTCTGCCAGAACTACGCGCACCAAATCAGCTTTCACGAGTTCAAGGTCGGGCAGCGCTGGCTGCCGGTCCGCGGTCGAATTGCCCTCACCAAGGGGCTCGACATTCCGGACGGGATTGCCATCACGCCAGGGCAGAAGCTGGTCGCGGTCAGTTCGCATAACACGCATGAGGTACTCATTTACGATTGGAAACCGGCGACCGGTCCCGAGACAAAGCCGGTGGCGCGGCTGACCGGCGTGGAATTTCCGCACGGTCTCAGGTTCTCCGAAGGCGGCGCACGGCTGTTTGTCGCGGATGCGGGAAGCCCGGCAGTGTATGTCTTTGAGCGGCCGGAACGGGGCTGGATGGGCGACATCGCGCCCGTGTCGGCTTTTGCCCCGATCAGCGAGGCGGTGTTCCGGCAAGGCCGTCACAATCCGCAAGAGGGCGGGCCAAAGGGGATCGACATCGACCCATCAGGGCGCGTGCTGGCGGTGACCAATGAAGTACAACCGCTCGCGTTCTTTGATGTGTCAGCCCTTACGGCCGGACCGGTCCCATGACGACAGCTCGTGGCGTGCGGAAAGGACCGAACTGCCCGGCGCTGTGGCGGTGA
>CAIUOO010000436.1 GCA_903900795.1 uncultured Gemmatimonadota bacterium
ACGACCGATGGCGGCAAGACATGGGCGAACATCGGCCTGAACGATACGCGACAGATTTCGCGCGTGCTCGTGCACCCCACCAACCCCGAGGTGGCCTACGTGGCGGCGCAGGGGCATGCGTGGGGCCCGAACGCCGAGCGCGGCGTGTTCCGCACGAAGGACGGCGGCAAGAGCTGGGCGAAGGTGTTGTTCCGCGACGATTCCACCGGCGCGGCCGACCTTGCCATGGATCCGAGCAACCCGAACGTGCTGTACGCCGGCTTCTGGCAGATGCATCGCAAGCCGTGGATGCTGGTGTCGGGCGGCAAGGGATCGGGGCTGTTCAAGAGCACCGACGGCGGCGATTCGTGGACCGAGATCACGAAGCACAAGGGGTTGCCGACCGGCCTGTGGGGCAACATCGGCCTCACGGTGAGCGGCGCCAACACCCAGCGCGTCTATGCGCTCATTGAGGCCGATGAGGGCGGTGTGTTCCGCAGCGACGACGGCGGCGCCACATGGGCGCGCGTGAACGACGAACGCAAGCTGCGTCAGCGCGCGTGGTACTACTCGAAGATCTACGCCGACCCGAAAAACCCCGACGTCGTGTACGCCAGCAACGTGCAGTTCCAGGTCTCGCGCGACGGCGGCAAGACGTGGAGCAACATCAACACGCCGCACGGCGACTCGCACAATCTCTGGATCGCGGGCGACAACAGCGATCGCATGATCGAAGCGAACGACGGCGGCGCGAACGTGAGCACCGACGGCGCGAAGACATGGACAGCGCAGGACTTCAATACCGCGCAGTTCTATCACGTGACCACCACCAACCACTTCCCGTACAAGATCTGCGGCGCGCAGCAGGACAACAGCACGCTCTGCGGTCCGTCCCGGGCGGCCGGTGGCATCACGATCGACATGTGGCAGGACGCGGGCGGCGGCGAGTCGGGCTTCATTGCCGCCCTGCCGAACAATCCGGATATCGTGTTCGCCGGCAGCTACGGCGGATACCTGACGCGCAAGGATATGCGCACCGGTCTCGCGCGCGACATCAATCCCTGGCCGCTCAATCCGATGGGCCACTCGGCCATCGATTCGAAGTACCGCATGCAGTGGACCTTCCCGATCGCCGTCAGTCCGCACGACGCGAAGACGGTCTACGTGGGGTCGAACGTGCTCTTCAAGACCACGAACGAAGGCGACAGCTACACCGCCATCAGCCCCGACCTGTCGCGCAACGATCCGCGCACGCTTGGCCCGTCGGGTGGCCCGATCACGAAGGACCAGACCGGCGTGGAAACGTACGGCACGGTGTTCGCGATGTCGGAGTCGCCGGTGATGAAGGGCGTGATCTGGGCCGGTACCGACGACGGCACGGTGCACATCACGCGCAACGGCGGCACGTCGTGGACCAACGTCACGCCGGCGCTGCTTAAGGAGCGGGAGTGGGCGCGCATCTCGATCATCGATGCGTCGCACTTCAACGCCGGCACCGCGTATGTGGCGGCCAACCGGTTCCAGATGGACGATCAGGAACCGTATCTCTTCAAAACCATCGACTTCGGCAAGACGTGGTCGCGCATCGACAACAGCGGCAAGGCCAACGGCATTCCGGCCACCGAGTTCACGCGCGTGATCCGTGAAGATGAAGTGCGTCCGGGGCTGCTGTTCGCCGGCACCGAGCGCGGTATTTACGCATCGCTCGATGACGGTGCCACGTGGTTCTCGATGCGTCGCAACATGCCGATTGTGCCGGTGCACGATCTGGCCATCAAGGAAGGCGACCTGATCGCCGCCACGCACGGCCGCTCGTTCTACGTGATCGACGACATCAACGTGCTGCGTCAGCTCACGGCCAGCGCGATGGCCGAGCGTGCACACCTGTTCACGCCGCGCGCGGCATACCGCATCAATTGGGGCGGTGGATTCTTCGGGGGCGGCAGCCCGTCGCCCGTCGGCGCGAATCCGCCCAACGGCGCGATCGTGTACTACTGGCTCAAGTCGCCGGCCACCAAGGTCACGATCGAGTTCAAGGATTCCACGGGGCGCACGGTGCGCACCTTTTCGAGCGATACCGCAGGCAGCGGCGCCGCCGGTGCGCCGGCTGGCGGTCGGCGCAGTGTCGCCGCCGATGCCGCACCCACGAACAAGGTGGGCATGAACACCTTCTCGTGGAATCTGCGCGAGAGTGACGCGACCACGTTCAACGGCATGATTATGTGGGCCGGTGTGCTCACGGGTCCGCTGGTGCTGCCGGGCAACTACTCGGTGCGCTTGCTGGTGGACGGCGCACCGGTGGCAGAGTCGAAGCTGCTGGTGAAGAAGGATCCGCGCAGCGAGGCGACGGCGGCCGATCTGGTGGCGCAGTACAAGATGCTCATGCAGATCCGCGACCGCACCACCGATGCCAACGACGCCGTGCGCACCGTGCGCTACGTGCGCAGCCAAGCCGTGTCGCGCTCGAAGGAAGTGGGTGCCGACTCGGCGCAGTACGCGCAGCTGGTGAAGACGCTCGATGCGAAGATCAGCGAGATGGAAGCGCAGATCTATCAGGTCAAGAATCAGAGCGGCCAGGATCCGCTCAACTACCCGATCAAGGTGAACAACCAGATCGCGGCGCTGGCGGGCGTGGTAGGCAGCACGGAAGCGCGTCCCACGAAGCAGTCGGTCGTGGTGTACGACACGCTCTCCAAGGAGCTCGAGGTGTATCTGGTGGAGCTTCGCAAGGCGTACAAGGAGCTGCTGCCGCCGATCGACGAGATCCTCAAGAAGCACGGCCTGCCGGCGATCGAAGTGAAGGCCGGTGACGTGCAGACCCCGCGGCGCATCGGCGCTGAGGAAGAGACGACGGGGATGTAAGCGGCACGGCTGGTTTCAGCTGTGGTGAACACACGGCGGGTCGTTGCGGGAACCTCTGGTTCCTCGCGGCGGCCCGCTGTGTTATTCCGTGCGGTTCACCCGGCGCATCTCCCTCCGCAACAACTGGGCTATACTCGCAATTCCAAACACGGGCCCCAGCGACAGCACCGCGAACGCCCACTGCCATCCCACGTGTGCGGCGAGCGGTGGCACGAGTTGAATCACTACCGCGGTGAGCAGAAATCCGAGCGACGTTTGCAGCGTGAGGGCGGTGCCGACGGCGTGCGGCGGTACGCTCTCGGTGACCAGCACTGAGAACTGCGCACTGTCAGCGATTACGAAGAAGCCCCACACCAGCGCGATCGGCACCAGCAGCCAGAGCGAGCGTCCAAACGCGAAGCCGATCAGCACGGAGCAGGCGCCGCTGATAGCCATGGCGCGGGTGACCAGCCAGGCGCGCCCACGGCGGTCGGCCACGAGTCCGCCCCAGATGCACCCGGCGCCACCAATCGCGAGCGCGGCAAAGGCGAGGCCCGACGCCACCGAAACGCTGCGCGCGCCGGCGGTGGGATCATGTGCGGCGATGCTGGCGGCGATGAACACCGGCAGCCACGTCCACGCGGCGTACAGCTCGAACATGTGGCCGAGGTAGCCGCCCGTGGATAACCGCCACGCCGGCGTACGTACCACATCGCGCACCAGATGCCACGAGAATGGTCGTGCCGGAAACGGATACGGTCCTTCGCGATACCCGAACCACACCAGCAGGGCGGCGATGCACGCGCCCACCGACGCACTACCCACCACCGGGGTGATGCCGGCGCCGGGGATGGCGTGCACCAGATACGGCATCGCTTTGCCCACCGTGAGGGCGCCCACGATGGTGCCAACGGCGAGTCCGCGTCGCGCGCGGAACCAGGTGGCGATCATCTTCATGGCGGGTGGATATACGCCGGCCAAGGCGAGCCCCGTGACGAAGCGCCACACCAGTGCACCCGACAACCCCTCGGCGGTGAGCAGCATCGCGTTCGCCGCCGCGCCCATTACGGCGCAACTGGCAAACAGCCATCGTGCGGGCATGATGTCGGCGAGGTTCAGCAGCGCGGAGACGGCGGTGCCGGTCACGAAGCCGAGCTGTACAATCGTGGTGAGCCATGCGGCTTCACTGCTGCTCAGCGTCCACTGCGCGGTGTACTGCGCCGACACCGCACTCGCCGCGAACCACAACGTCATCCCCAGCAGTTCGGCGACGGTGAGAATGCCGAGCATGCGCCAGCGATCCGGATGCGAATCGCTGGCGGGAGACACGAGAGCGGGGTCACCCGTCGGCGCGCTCAAGGAACGAGGGGCCGCTACAGCCGTTCGACCGACACGCCAAACTCGTCGACATGCTCGGCCAGTGCGCGGAGCGTGCGCTCCGCATCGCCCCCATGCCCGCGCAGCGCCGCGAAGAACCGGATCACGGGATTACCAACCCGGCCGGACTCGGTCAGTGTGATGACGCTGTGCCTGACGTCGAGATCGATCCGCCACTCCCATCGTCGCTGGGACTTCGTGTCGTCGTCGGTCACCTGCAACACGATCAGCTGCGCGTCGCTGCTTGCCTGCCGTTGGATCGTGCTCGGCGACGGCGCCCACTGTTCGTAGGCGGAGAGGTCGGTGAGCAGCGCGTGGATGTCGTCCGCGCTTCGCTGCAGGCGCATGCGACGTACCACGCGATACTCGGCCGGCGTGACCAAGCCACCCACCACCAGCGCGATCAGCGTCGCTGCCATCGCAGCCATAATGACGAGAATCCAGTACATGGCCGCCGGCGCTCAGCTCACACGCGGCGACTGATCGAGCATCACGCGGATGCGTCGGGCGAGTTCACGCGAGGTGAACGGCTTCGGCAACAACGCACGCTCGTCGAGGGACTCGCCCTTCCACCGCACGGCATCGTCGGAGTAG
>CAIUOO010000437.1 GCA_903900795.1 uncultured Gemmatimonadota bacterium
GCACCCGCGGACGGCGCACCCGCGGACGGCGCACCCGCGGACGGCGCACCCACGACGGCGCGCGACGTGTACCCGGCGCGGGCGACGTGCACGCTGTCCGTGCGGCTCACGCGCACGAACGCACACGCACGATCGAGCCAACGGGCAATGATGGGCGTCGCCGGACCAGTCGAAACGGTTGGCCGCACCGTGAGTCTGACGCCGATCAACGGTGCGCGCGTTCGCGCGTCGGTCACGCAGACGGTCGTGGCATCGCGGGGCGGTTGGTTCAGCTGCGCGATTAGATTGACCAGCAGGAGCGCCGCGATGCTCACGACGACGGACGATCACGAGTGCGACCGCTGCCGCGCAGCGGGAGCAACGCCGGCGCGCCCACGGCGGGATCGCGGGTCACGACGAGCGGCCATTCGTACACGCGCTCGAGAATCTCTCCACGCATGACCGCGGAGGCATCACCGGCCGCCGCGACGGTTCCGCGATGCAGCAGCACGATGTGCGCTGCGAAGCGCGCTACGAGGTTGAGCTGATGACTGACGAGCAACACCGTCTGCCCCTGCTGGGCAAGCCCATCGAGCAGCTCGAACACCGCCATCTCGTGTGCGATATCGAGAAAGGTGGTGGGCTCGTCGAGCACGAGCACCGGCGCCGCTTGCGCCAGCGCACGGGCGATCCGCACGCGCTGCCACTCGCCGCCGGAGAGTGTGTCGGTGCGGCGCCCGATGGCGTCGGCGATGCCGGCGCGCGCAACGGCGCTTTCGACCGCCGCGCGATCGTCGGCGCTCATACCGCCGAACGCACTGCGCCGGGCGTGCCGGCCGAGGGCCACGAACTCCTCGACGCGCAGCGGAAGCACCGGCTCTTCGCGTTGTGGGACGATCGCGATTCGACGAGCGACCTCCCGTGCGTCGAGCGACGCCACATCCACACCGCCCACCGCCACGCGACCGGATGCCATGGGCACGCGGCGCAGCAGGGTGCGCACGAGTGTGCTCTTACCGCTGCCGTTCGGGCCAACGACGGCGGTCATCTTTCCCGGTTCGGCCAACACCGACACATGATCGAGGGCGAGCGTCGGCCGCCCGACGTAGCGGACGCTCACGTTGTCGAACGCGAGCGGTGATCCCTGCTCTCTCCCGCGCGTCGCTCCACTCATGCGGCCAACCGGCGGAGCCGGAGCAGAAAAAATGGTACGCCAACGAGCGCGGTGACGGCACCCAGTGGCAGGTCGGCGGGTGCGCGCACCGTGCGCGCCAGCAGATCGGCGGCGACGAGCAGCACGGCGCCGTAGAGCGCACTCATGAGCAGCATCGGCCGATGCTGCCGCGCCCCCAGCGCGCGCGCGATGTTCGGCACGACCAAACCGACAAATCCGATGAGGCCGGCGGCCGCTACCGTTGCCGCGGCAAGCCACGACGCCACGAGAAACAGCTGACGCGATGCGCGGTCGACGTCGACGCCGAGTGCGGCGGCGGGTTCATCGCCCAACGACAGCACATCGAGATCGCGGGCGCGCCAGACGAGGATACCGCCAAGCAGCAGGAGTGCCGCGGCACAGCGCGCGACCGCCGGCCAGGTGGCATCGGCCGCCGATCCCATCATCCAGAAGAGGGCGCCCCGAAGGCGCTCCGGCGGTGCGTCCGCGAGCGCCACCAGAATCGCGGCGTTGGCGAAGGCCCCGACGACGACGCCAGCCATGAGCAGCAGCTTGGTATCGGCGCCGCCGCCGACAACGCGCGCGATGGCCGTGACGACGATCGTGGCGATGGCCGCTCCGGCAAAGGCACAGGCCGTTACGAGCGCCGGTTGTACGACGCCGAAGGCCATGGCGGTCACGGCCCCAACGGCCGCGCCGCCGGAGACACCGAGCAGATACGGTTCCGCCAACGGATTACGGAGCGTGCCCTGCAGCGCGCCACCGCTGCTGGCGAGGCCAGCGCCGACCAGCGCGGCGAGCAGCACACGTGGTGCCCGCAGGTCGCGCACGATCGCGATCGTGGACGGATCACCGATGCCGCGGAGTGCGTCGACGACGTCGCGCATGGCGATCGACACAGCGCCGATGGAGAGTCCGAGCACCACTACGAGCACCAATAACAGCGCACCGATGCCCCAGGCGATCCAGGGGGAGGTGATGGTGTGCTGGGTGCCGTGACGCGACGTGTCGTTCACGGAAGCGAATCGCGCAGTTCGGGATGCAGCGCGCGGGCGAGTTGGACGGCGGCCATTCCCAGGACCACCGATGGGCGACCGGTGACGGACGGATCCTGCACGATGAATCGTTTCTCGCGCACCGCACGAATCGCTTGCCACGAGGGATTGGCGGACAGCTTGGCCCCCCGTGATGTCCCGGTGATCACGTGGTCGGGATCACGCTTCGCGATCTCCTCGATCGAGACGGGCGGCGACGGCGCGTCCATGTCATGAAAGACATTCTCCGCACCGGCGATCGTGAGGAGTTCGTCGATGTAACTCCCGCCGCCGATCACGAGCAACGGCGATTCCCACGCCGGCCACACGACGCGTGGCTTCGGCAGAGACGCGGTGAGCGCGCGCACGCGATCGAGCGTGGACTGCACCGAGTCACTCACGATGCGGGCATTGGCCTCGGCGCCGAGGGCGCGTCCGAGTACCGCGAGCAGGCGGTGGAACTGCGCGATGTGGTCGACACGCAGGGCAATCGTGCGCACACCGGCGCGGGCCAAAGCGTCGGCGGCGGCGCGATTTTCCGCGGTCGCGTAGAGCACCACCAGCGTGGGACGCGCCGCCAACACGGCTTCGATATTGGGGCGAATCCCATCACCGAGCGCCGCGATGCGGCTGACCGCTGTCGGATATTCATCCCAGCGCGAGCGCCCAACGAGCAGCGAGTCGGCACCGATGGTGAAGATCGCTTCGGTGGCGGCAGGATTGAGCGAGACAACGCGAGCCGCATAGCGCGCATCGGTGGGCAGCGGCGCACCGAAATCATCGGTGTCCGCCACCGCCACGACCGACGCCGTGTCGCGTTGGTCCGCCGTACCGGTATCCGCCCGCGAGCACGCCACTGCGCCGATGCACGGCAACAGAGCCACCAGCGCGCGGCGTACCCATCGTGGGTGAGGATACAACAAAGGTGCCCTCTCCCACGAGAAGACGCCCGAGCACGCGTGCCCATCGACTGGCGAGCATCGACGACACGTGGCGCGAGCCCCCCCTCGAGGGTCTTCGTCCGAGAATGAGCGCGGGTCGTCTCCTGGCTTCGGGTCGCTTCACTCGCCTTCCCGACCCGAGGGTCAGTGGCATCGTGAGTGTCGCTGCTGCATCACGAGTGGGAGCTCGCGTTGCAGGTCCCGTTACAGTGGCGGGGCCGCACCGGCATTGAACCGGTTTCCGTGTCCTGCGCTCTGAAATCAGTTGTCCGCCGCGCCGAATGCGCGGCACCAGCAACCTACGTGCGCCTTCCCGCCTCGGCAAGCGCCGCGCCGAGGGCGCCCTTCAATTCGCTGCGTCGATTCTCGTACGCATTTTTGACCGTCTCCGACGGCTCGGCGATACGGGCGTACGTTTCATCGAGCGCCGCAATCTCCTGCGCGATACGTTCGTGCATCGGCGCATCTGATTCGCGCGGGCGCAGCGTCGGCGCGACCGCCACACGATTGGCGGCACGACGCTGCATGGAGCGCATGAGTACGACCATCATCAGCATGCCGATCGCGAGCAACAGCCCCGCGATGTACAGATTGCGCGCGGGCGCGCCCGACGAGGGCAGCTCGAGGATGAGCTCCGCGTTCGGCTGCACGTCCTGCGACAAGAAGCGCCGAAAGTTGCGTCCCTCGAGCGTGACGGGATCGACGTTGGCGAAGCCTTTGCCGGTGACGAATCCCTGCGGTTCCTCGAGCAGCACTTCGAACACCACGGCGCCACCCTCGGCTCGCATGGACAGCGGGAAGCTGCTGTTGGGCACCTTGTACGAGAACGCCACCTGCTTGATACCGGGCGCGATCGGCGCATACACCGACACGCGCCCCGGTCCTTCGACGAACGCGTCGGGTGAGATCTCGCCTTCATTGGCGCGCACATCGAGGGCCGATGCCGGAATGGAGATACTCCACGTGGGCATGGGCGAGGTCGTGTCGGTCGCCACGAGCGTACGCAGACTGTCGTTGGACAGTTCGAATACTTCGATGACCGTGCGGAACTGCGTCGTATCGGCTTTCCCGACGATCAGGTGCCGGCCCTTGACCGTGAGCTGAAAGCGTACCGACGTGGTGTCGAAGACGGTGATCTCGGCGTCCTCCCCTCGGGCGTCGATGTTCTTGAGCGGCGGCGTGAAGTACGCGATGCCGCCCCAGGTCGTCGACGCGAAGTACACGCCGTCGGCCGCGCCGAAGGGCGTCCACCGGAAGCGATAGTGTCCCTGACCGTCGGTGCGAATGGAATCGATGGGTCCGGCGGTGTCCTTACCGACTCGGTGCAGCGTGACCCACGTTCCCACCGCGGGTCCCATACCGGTCGAGTCCGCGTTGACCCTGACGGGGCGACGCACGAGCCCATCAACGGAGCGCGGCTGCCCGCGAAGGTCGGATGCCGACACGCTCACGGCCACGGAGGCGGTGACGAGCGTCAGCGCAAGGAATCGGAGGAACGATGGAAGTCGGGACACGCGGTGCACGATCGGGTTGGAGAGCAGAGACGTCAGGGCGAGAACTTACCGAAATCTTCCGGCCGCAGATGCTCAAGATATGACTGGAGCTGTTCGGCCGTCAGTTCGCTGTCGGACGCCTCGAGGGAGCTCTCGGCATCATCGCCCTCGGCATCGTCGTCGAGCGCGGTCAAGAGTGAAGACGGCGCAAAGATCGGCGCGTCGAGCCGCAGCGCGATGGCAATGCTGTCGGATGGACGGGCGTCGACTTCGACCACCCCATTCGGGCCATCAATCTGCATCTCCGCGTAGTAGGTGCGCTTCTGCACGCGGGTGATGGAGACGCGGCGTAGCGTGCCACCGAGCCCGATGATCAGGGACTTGCAGAGATCGTGGGTGATCGGCCGTTCTCGCTTCACCTGATTCATCTGCATCACAATCGATTCCGCTTCCGGCTGCCCGATCCAGCTGGGCAACACGCGCCGCCCCTCCCGCTCGCGGAGAATGACGACGTAGGAATTGGTCGCGCTGTCGAGCCCGAGTCGGGCCACTGTGACTTCGACCATTATCGTTGCTCCGCGTGCAGGCAACCGCGAGGACGACCTACCGTCCGCGTGGCACCGCGCTCCGCATGCGTCGTGCGGAGCGCAGTGCCACGGCGGATCACCGAATTGCGCGTTTGAGCGCCGCGACGCGGTCAGTGCGTTCCCACGTGAACGTGGTCCGGGCCGTGCGGCCACGCCCCACGGTTTCCGGTCGGCGCCCGAAATGCCCGTAGGCGGCGGTCGCCTGATAGATCGGCTTGCGCAGATCCAGATCGCGCGTGATGCCGCGCGGCGTGAGGTCGAACACCGCGTTCACCGCCGATTCGATGGTGCGATCCGACACCACGCCGGTGCCGAAGGTCTGGACATACACCGAGACCGGCTGCACGACACCGATCGCGTATGCCACCTGGACTTCGCACCGCGTGGCGAGCTTGGCAGCCACAATGTTCTTGGCCACCCAGCGCGCGGCGTAGCACGCCGAGCGATCGACCTTGGATGGATCCTTGCCGCTGAAGGCCCCGCCGCCGTGACGGCCCATACCGCCATAGGTGTCGACGATGATCTTGCGGCCGGTGAGTCCGGCATCACCCTGTGGGCCGCCGATGACGAAGCGCCCCGTGGGATTGATATGCGTCTTGAGCCGCTTGGGCAGATACTCCTCGGGGATCGACGCCATGATGACGTCGTCGAGGATGGCGCGACGGAGCTTGGTGTTGGAGACTTTCTCGTCGTGCTGCGTGGAGATCACAACGGTGTCGACCGCGATGGGGCGATCGCCTTCGTAGATCACCGACACCTGCGCCTTGCCGTCGGGGCGGAGCCACGGCAGCGAGCCATCCTTGCGCAGCGCCGAGAGGCGGTGCGTGAGGGCGTGCGCGAGTTGGATCGGCAACGGCATGAGTTCCGGCGTTTCGTCGGTCGCGTAGCCGAACATCATGCCCTGATCACCGGCGCCGCCGGTGTCCACGCCCTGAGAAATGTCAGGGGATTGCGCGTCGATGGTGCTCATGACGGCGCAGGTCTTATTGTCGAAACCGAAGTTCGCATCGGTGTAGCCGATCCCTTCGATCGTCTTGCGTACGATCTCCGGCAGCGGCACATAGGCCGTCGTCGTGATCTCGCCCGCGATCACCACCAGGCCGGTCGTCACCAAGGTCTCACAGGCGACACGGGCCGCGGGATCCTTGGCCAAAATCGCGTCGAGGACGGCATCGGAGATCTGATCCGCGATCTTGTCCGGATGTCCTTCGGTCACGGACTCCGACGTAAACAAGTGACGATCGGCCACGCAGCACTCTCGGTAGAAGGTTCGTGCAAGAGGGACGTTGATAGACTAGTCCGCTATGAACGGGTGAGCAACCCGCCCGACTGAGCGGCCGCATCGAGTTCCGTCCGCAGGCGACGACGCAGTAGGGTTTCCGCTTCACGCGCGGTTCCGGCTGCGAGGGCGGCCTGCGCCGCATCCTGCGCGGCGGCCATACGCACACTGCGAATGACGCGCTTCACTTCGCCGACGGCCCGCGGGGCGACGCTCAACTGCCGGATGCCGAGTCCCATGAGGGCAAAGACGGCCAGCGGCTGCGAGCCCATTTCGCCACAGACGCAGACATCGATGCCGTGCGCGGCGCCAGTGGCCTGCACCTGCGCGATGAGGCGCAGCACCGCCGGATGGAACGGGGTGAAGCGAGGGGCCAGGTTGGCATTGCCACGGTCGACGGCGAGCGTGTACTGCACGAGATCGTTCGACCCGATGCTGAAAAAATCGACGTCGCGCACGAGCGTATCACAGGCAATAGCGGCGGCCGGCGTCTCCACCATTACGCCAAGGGGCACATCGGCACGGAAGGGCACCCGGCGCTCCGCGAGTTCGGCCACGGCTTCGTCAATGAGCTGACGCGTTTCCCTGACTTCGTCGACAGTGACGACCAGCGGCAGCATGATGCGCAGATCGCCGTGCACGCCGGCACGCAGCAGGGCGCGGAGCTGCACCTTGAACAGCTCACTCTCATCGAGGCACATGCGGATCGCCCGCCAGCCGAGGAACGGATTGGCCTCAGTCGGAAAGCCCCCAACGGGCAGCTTGTCGCCACCGACGTCGAAGGTGCGGATGATCACGGGGCGCGTGCCGAACGCCTGAATGACCTTCTTGTACGCCTTATACTGTTCTTCCTCGTCGGGCATGGTGGCGCGGCCCACGACCAGGAACTCGGTGCGCATGAGGCCCACGCCATCGGCGCCGCTGGTGGCGCCCATCTCCGCTTCGTCGGGGAGGTCGACGTTGGCGCGAATGACCATGCGCACGCCGTCGGGGGTGATCGCCTCGCTGTGCGCGATCTCGCGCATCTCGCCGACACGACCGGCTTCGTGCTCCACGCGGAGCCGAGCGTCCTCGAGTTCGTGGTCGGAGGGCGCAATGAGCAGCGTGCCTTCGTTGCCGTCGAGGATGGCGATCTGCCCCGGCACCAGGAAGGACAGCGCGTTGCGCAGGCCGACGACGGCCGGCAGCCCGAGCGAGCGCGCCAGGATGGCGACGTGCGCGGTGGCGGTGCCCGCTTCGGTGGCAATGGCGGCGATGCAGTTGCGATCGAGCTGGAGCGTAAGCGACGGCGTGAGGTCGTGCGTGACGAGAATCGCGTGCGCGCCGGGCGGCACATCGACCGGGTCATGATCGGGGAGATCGAGCAGCATGGAGAGCACGCGGATGTGCACGTCCATGAGGTCGCCGACTTTCTCACGCAGCATGGGCGCCGAGTGCCGCGCGAAATGCTGCCGCCATTCCAGGAGAACGAGATCAAACGCCTTCTCCGCCCCGAGATTCTGGCGAATCAGGGCTTCGGTGCTCCGCGTGAGTTCGCCGTCGCCGAGGATGGAGATCTGCACGTCGAAGATCGCCGCTTCCTCGGGGCCCGCCTGCTGCTCCGCTCTCGCGCGCAGATGGCGCAGGCGATCGCGGGCGCGTTCGAAGGCATCGTGCAAGCGCACGATTTCCGCATCGATGGCGCCATCATCGATGAGGCGATGCTTCACTTCGGGCACCTCCCAGCGCAGGAGGTGCACGGGTCCGACGACGATTCCCGGCGACGCCGGAATGCCGCGGAGCACGGACTGCATCAGCTCTCCCCGAACCGCGACGCCACGAGCGCAGACAGTGATTCCAGCGCGTCGTCGGCATCGGGCCCGGACGCGCGTAAGGTGATCATGGCGCCGTGCTCAGCCGCGAGCATCATGACGCCCATGATGCTTTTGCCGTTCACTTCGAGGTCATCGCGCGAGATCGTGATGTCGCTCTTGAAGCGCGATGCGGCCTTGACCATCTCCGCGGCCGGCCGGGCATGGAGTCCATGCTTATTCACGATTTGGACCGATCGTTCAGCCATTAACGGACCACCGAGTAAAGGACAAAGGCCGCGAGCAGGAAGAGGACGACGCGCCAGCCCTCGGCGCGCCCCTGTAGTCGCACAAGGAGCACGGCCAGCAGCGGCGTCACGACCGCGACGCCCACGGGAATGGGAGTCAGTGGCGCCGGACCGCCGATGGCGCGATGCACCGCGAGGGGCAGCGCCAATCCGCCCAACACAGCCGACACCCGACCAATGTAGCGCGGACCATGCTGCAGCACGGGATGCCCGAGGGCGGTGGCGACCCGGAGCCCGTGCCGCCAGCCGGCGCGGAGGGCCCAGTCGCGCAGCCCAAGATGCCCCAGGTTGTACAACACGAGAAAACCGAGCACGACGGCCAGCGCCGAGGCGCCGACGCCGAACAGCAATAGGGCCACGAGCGAACAGGCCGGGAGCCAGGCAGCCCAGACCAACCGATCGCCGACACTGCCGAGCGGGCCGCAGAGGGCGGTCCGGAAGCGTTCGATGCGTTGCGGCGCGACCTGCTCGACCTCGGCCCGGGCGAGCGCCCCGATCGCGAGCGCGGCGAGATACGGGTGGGCGTTGAAGTACACCGACTGTCGCGCCAACGCCTCGCGGTACGGCGGCCCGTCGATGCCACCCGGGAGCTGCCGCAGCGCGGGCTCGACGCAAAAGCCGACGCCGTTTCCGACGAGGATCTCGTAGTTCCACGAGCCCTGGATGGCGAGACAGCGCAGGTACATCGAGAGCCGCAGTCCGGTGCTCATCGGCGGCGCGGACGCGATGCCGCTCATCGGCACGGGCATGCTGACCGTATCGGTGCGCAAGGCATCCGGCGAGCCGTCGGGGCGCAGGAGTTCCTCAGGCACCGAGCACCACCATGAGCGTGCCCACGGCGAGGGAGATGAGGAAGAGCTGTCGGGTCCCGCTGATCGCGTGGAAGTCTTTCCAGACCGATGCCGCAGCCACGGCGGCCACGCAGGTGACCACGATGGCCCGCGACAGGTCCTCAGGGACGCTCCAGCGGCCGTTCACGCCGTCGGCCAGCAGGTGGCCCGGGATGAAGCACAGCGCGCCCAGCAGGGCCGCCCTGACGAGATCGAGCGTCATTCCGAAGACCTGCAGGCCAACGACGGTGTTGCGATTGCCCGCCGCGAGCTGGCCCAGGCGTGGACGCGCGAAGCCGGCGATGATCTGGCGCTGCCTGATCATGGTGAGCCCACCGATCCACGCGGTGGCGATCCCGAGGGCGACGGCCACGGCGAACGCGCCAACCAAGGGCATGGCGCCGGCAGTTGCGCCGGTGGCGGCCACGGCACCGGCGACGACCGACGCACTGCCCCACTCCGGGTATCGCGACGCACCGACCGGGAGCGCTTCGAGCGCCAAGCACTCGAGGGCGGCGCCGCAGACGAGACCGGCGACGGGGGCACCAACCATGGCGCCACCCAGCGTCGCGGCGACAATCGGCCGCGAGATCATGGCTTGGGGAAAGCTGACCACGTCGAGCCCGACGACGCCGGCGAGCAGCGACAGCGGCAGGATGTCGAGCCCCCACGATGCGCCAACCATCAGCTGCCCGTGGTGGACGCCAGCAGTTCGCCAAGCGGCACGGGGCGGGCACTGGGCACGTCCTGCGCCGAGACATCGACCCCCTGCGCGGCGATGTCCCGTAGCCCCTGCTCCTCGGCGGGAGTGAGAAACACGAAGCGGAGGCGCTGCACACGACCGGGCGAGTGATGGACGCCGCCCACATTCACCGCCCGAATGCGTCCGTCGGCCTGCTTGACGAGTCGTCCCATGGTCCCGATGTCGCCCACGAGCAGAATGCCCGCCTCGGGACGCTTCTGCAGCTCGGCGAGGTGCGCGGCGGCATCGTCGACGGTAGAGAACTGCACGGACATCTCGGGTGGCACGCCCATGCGATAGAGCTCCTGCTCCCACTCGCTGGAGGCAACCTCGTCGTCTACCAAGACGATGAAGCCGAGCCCAAGCGGTTGTCCCCACCCGACCACGACCTGCCCGTGAATGAGGCGGTCGTCAATGCGATAGAGCGCAATGGGCATGGGCTCAGGCGCCGTAGATCGCCATGGAGGCGCGACCGCGCTCGAGGGCGGCGTTCACGGCGACGACGGGCTCGACTGCGTCCTGCATGGCGAAGTCGAGCAGCGTGGAGAGGTTGATCCCGGTGACCAGCAGCACCCCGGGGCGCGCCCGGATCATGCGGCGCACGGCCATCGTGCAGCTGCCGGCGGGTAAGTCGGTGAAGATGACGTGCGCTCCGGAGTCGTCGAGCGCACGGGCGAGCGTGTCCTGAATGTCATCGAGGCAGAGCCCGGTGTTGGACATGGCGAGAAACGAGGCGCCCTTGCCGGTGATCTGCTCCACGGCGGAGATGATGCCGCTCGCAAACGATCCATGTCCGGCCACAATCGCACGTACCGTGGCCGGCGCGACGTCGGTGTCAGCGTCGGTGTCAGTCACGGGGGTCACGCGGGCCTCCTCATCACTCATCATCCTCTTGCAGGTATCGCTGGACGTCGGACCTTCGGCGCATCTGGCCGATCAACCGTTCGTTGAAGGCCGTCGCCGAATCATAGCCGCGATAATACCGCAAGAGATGGTTCATCGCGATGACTTCGGCGATGACCGTGATATTCTTCCCGGGGTTGAGGTGCACGGTGATCTTCGGCACCTCGACGCCGAGAATATCCTGCGTCTGCACATCGAGGCCCGTGCGATCGACGGTTGCGTCGGCGTCCCACTCCTCGAGGACGACGACCACTTCGAGTCGTTTCTGCTGACGCACCGCGTGAATGCCAAAGATGGCCGGCACATCGAGCAGCCCGACGCCACGGATTTCCATGAAATGCCGTTGGAGCTCATGGCCCTTGCCGATGAGCACATCGTTGCCACGTCGCGAGACGAACACGAGGTCGTCGGCCACGAGGCGATGGCCGCGCTCGACGAGATCGAGCACGCACTCCGACTTGCCGATCCCGCTCTTGCCGGTGAAGAACAGCCCCACACCGTACACGTCGGCCAACGACCCGTGCAACGTCGTGGTGGGTGCGAACTGATCGGCGAGGTAAGGTTTAATGAGGCGATAGAACTCCGCCGTCTTCAAGCGGGAGCGGAGAATCGCGACCCCCGCGTCTTCGGCCAATCGCAGCAGCGGCTCGGGCGGGTCGAGGTGCTTCGTGATGAACGCGCAGGGCAGCGGAAAACCGAAGAACTGTTCGAGATTGCTGATGCGCCGTTCTGCCGTGAGCGATTGCAGATAGGTGATCTCGGTTTCACCGAGGACCTGAATGCGCTGATACGGAAAGCGATTGAGATAGCCGGCAAGGACGAGCCCCGGGCTTGACGCCTCGGGGCTCGTGATCTCACGATCGAGACCGGATGCCGACCCGAGCAACTCGAGTTCGAGCGGATCCTTCATCCGCTCGAACAGCGTGCCCACTGTCAGGCGTCGACTCACCCGGTGCGCTCTCCGTCGGTGGGCACGCGTCGCGAGCGACGCACGCGCGAGACCTGACGTTCCAGTCGGTGTACGGCAGCACTGAGGGCCGGCGCGAACGCACGCGCATCGGCATGGACGAACAGTTCACGCGATCGCGCGCGGTGCAGCACGATCTCGACGCGGCGGGTGTCCCCGTCTCCAACGAAACGCACAAGGGCGTTAGCGACGCGATGCAATCGCTTCGCGAGGCGGATGACCGCGACTTCGGCCTGTGCGCGGAGCGATTCCGACACTTCGGCATGGTGCGCGTGCAGGATGATCTCCATTAGCGACCTTCCTCCTTTCCCACCACCTCGCGGAGGTGAGCTTCAGTCTCTGTGGCGGCGTTTTCCCAAGTGAATGCCTCGGCGAAATACCGCGCGGCGGTCCCCAGGCGTTCGACGAGCGCTCGCTCGCCGCTGAGATACCGCATCGACTCGGCCATGGCCGCGACATCGCCGTGCGGAACGAGAAACCCGGTCTCGCCATGCCGCACGGACTCGCGAATCCCCGGAGAGTTCGACGCAATCACCGGAGTCCCGCTTGCCGCTGCCTCCAGATTCGTGATCCCCCATCCCTCTTTAGGTGATGCAAACACGAACGCCCACGCCCGTCGAAGCAGGGCGCACTTCTGAGTCTCGTCAATACGTCCAAGAAACTGTACCCGCGAGGCCACCCCAAGGGTTCCTGCCAGCGCTTCAAGGTCGGCGCGAAATTCACCAGCGCCGGCGATCTCCAGTGTAGCCTCGGGGACGCCACATTGCGCGAACGACCGCAGCACGAGGTCGACCCCCTTGTACTTCTTGAGTCGGCCAAGGTAGGCAAAAACGGGCCGATCCGCACGCTGCAAGGGGTCGGGCGTGTATATATGGGTGTCGATTCCGGGGAAAATGACCCGAATGCGGTCGTGTGGCACCCCGCGGGAGACGAGGTCATCCCGGGTGCTCTCGCTGATGGCCTCGAAGGCGCAATGGCGGTAGACGAACGGCAGCGGGCGCTCGGCCAGCCACACGGCCGTGGCCAACGGCGCGGCCAGTTCCTGGAAGGCCGTACCGCCGAACAGGTGCGGGACGAGGGCCACCACCGGGGGCGACTGCCACCACGGCGTGAAGACCGGCACCTTGTTGATATCCTCGATCAGGACGTCGAAGTGCTCGTGGGCGAAGTGCGCATGCCAATGCCGACGCACCAGCATGGGGAAGGTGGCACGCGTCCCGACGCGGTGCACCTCGATGCCGTCGAGCGTGGCGCGGGGGGGACAGCCGGGCCACCCACCGCAGAGCAGCATCACGTGGTGCCCTCGGCTGGCGAGCCGTCCGAAAATCTCGTGCAGATGAATCTCAGCGCCGCCGGCGAGCGGGTTCTCCCGACACTGCCAGTTGACGACCGCGATCCGCAGCCGGCCACCCGGACGTGCGGCGGTTCCCGTCACAGGCGCCCGAGTTTGCGGGCGTACGCATCGAGCACGCCGTTCACGAAGCGCGCGCTGCGCGTGGTGCCGTAGCGTTCGGCCAGGTGAACGGCTTCCTGCAGCACCACCTTGACTGGTGCCTCGTTGCGATCGAGTTCGGCGGCCGCGAGGCGCAGCACACTGCGTTCGATGGCGCCGAGTCGCTCGAGCCGCCAGTTGTTGGTGACCTGCGCGAGATCCTCGTCGAGGGCCGCACACTTGTCGGCCACGGTCGCGACGAGGCGCGATGCGAATTGGCGCTCCTCGGGATCGACCGCGAGATCGTCGAAGACGTGCGTGGCAATCTTGCGCAGCTGCGTGAGATCACGGAGATCGGCCGCGTAGAGCGCCTGCAGTGCACGGGCGCGCCCGCGGGTTTCCACACGTTCGACTTTCGTCGCCGCGCGATTGCCGCGCGAGCGGCGCCCGGCGCGCGGCACCAGCGGTTCCTGGACCGGCGTATCCCAGAAGGCGTCATCCTGCATGTTGGACACTATTCGTCCCCTTCGGACTCGTCTGGCGGGGTGACCTGATCGAACAGATCGAGCATTTCGAGCGCCGCCATCGCGGCTTCCGCGCCCTTGTTGCCATGCACGCCACCGGCGCGTGCCTCGGCCTGCTCCATCGTGTCGGTGGTGAGCACCCCCATCGTGACCGGCACATCGAAGTCACGCATCGCATCCATCAGGCCGCGCGACGTTTCGCCGGCGACAATGTCGAAGTGCGGCGTGTCTCCGCGCACGACGGCCCCAACGGCCACCGCGGCCTCGTAGCGCTCGGTGGCGAGGGCACGGCGCACCGCGACCGGGATCTCCCACGCCCCGGGGACCCAGAGCACGTCGATATCTTCGAAATTGACGCCCTGCCCTACCAACGCCGCCACCGCCCCTTCAGCGAGCGGCATCGTGATGCCCTCGTTGAAGCGACTGGCGACGACGACAATGCGGCGACCTGCACCGCGTGGACTACCGTTGAACTCGGCCATCAGGGATACGTCTCAGAGTGCGAACAGGTGACCGAGCTTGGTGCGCTTCGTTTCAAGATACGAGGCGTTTTCGTCGGTGGAGGGAGCTTCGATGCGGACGCGATCCTTGAGGATCAGGCCGTACCCATCGAGACCCACGAGCTTGCGGGGATTGTTCGTGAGCACGCGAATGGACTGTACGCCCATGTCGAGGAGAATCTGCGCACCGATCCCGTAGTTGCGTAGGTCATCCTTGAATCCGAGCTGCTCATTGGCTTCGACGGTGTCAGCGCCTTTGTCCTGCAGTTCGTACGCCTTGAGCTTGTTGAGCAAGCCGATACCACGGCCTTCCTGATCAAGGTACACGATGACACCCTTCCCCTCGGCCTGAATCATCTGCATGGCGGTGTCGAGCTGCCAGCCGCAATCGCAACGCCGGGAGTGAAAGACGTCGCCGGTGAGGCACTTGGAGTGCATGCGCACCAGCACGCCTTCGCCCTCGGCCACGTCGCCGAAGGCAATCGCGATATGCTCACGCGCGTCGACATCGTTTGTGTAGCCCACGATGCGCCACTCGCCGTAGGCGGTGGGCAGCCGCGCTTCGGCGACGCGATGCACCAGCCGCTCGTGCTTCAGGCGATACGCCACGAGTTGCGCGATCGTGATGAACGTGAGGCCGTGCGCCTTAGCGAAGACTTCGAGCTGCGGACGACGCGCGGTGGTGCCGTCCTTGTTCAGGATTTCGCAGATCACGCCAGCCGAGCGCAAGCCGGCGAGCCGCGCGAGGTCGACGGCCGCTTCGGTGTGTCCCACGCGCTGCAACACGCCCCCATCGCGCGCGCGCAGCGGATGAATGTGCCCCGGCACGCGCAGGTCGGCGCGCGTGCTCTTGGGATCGACGGCCACGCGGATGGTGGTCGCACGATCGCTGGCACTGATCCCGGTGCTCACGCCGTACTTCGCCGCCGCATCGATGCTCACCGTGAAGGCGGTGTGCATGGCCTCAGTGTTCTCGTCGACCTGCATCTCGAGTCCGAGATGGTCGGCCAGCGCATTCTCCATGGCGAGGCAGATCATGCCTTTGGCGTCGAGCATGAAGTTGACCATTTCAGGCGTCACCATCTCGGCGCCGCACACGAGGTCGCCTTCGTTCTCGCGGTCTTCGTCATCGGCGACGATGACGAACTTGCCCGCGGCGATGTCGGCCAGCGCCTGCTCGACCGTGCCGAACGCCATGGCCTGCGCCTCTTCGCTCGCTCCCGCGTCCGCTCCCGCGCTCGCTCCCGCGTCCGCTGCCATCATGCGACTTCAACCCCTGTGCTGCGCCAAGGCGTCAGCAACCGTTCGACGTGCTTCGCGAGCACATCGGCTTCGACATGCACCCGATCGCCGGCGACGAGTTCGCCAAGCGTGGTATGCCGTTTCGTGTATTCGATGATGGACAGCTGAACCCCGTCGTCGTGCAACGCGTTCACCGTGAGGCTCACGCCGTTCACCGTGATGGAGCCGTGCGCGACCATGAGCGGTCGCAGGGCAACGGGCAGCACCACGTCGAGGAGCCACGCATCGCCGACCTGCTCGGTGCGGGCAATGACGCCGAGGTCATCGACGTGTCCGAGCACCATGTGGCCGCCGAGACGATCACCGAGGCGCATGGCGCGCTCGAGGTTGACGCGCGCGCCGGCGGGCCAGCCGTCGATGGTGGTGCGACCGAGCGTGGTGATCACGGCGGCCACGGTAAACCACCCGCTGCCATCGGCGTTCACGCCATGCTCACGCACCGTGAGGCACGCGCCGTTGACGGCGATGCTCTCGCCGTCGACCAAGTCGGTATAGCGGCAACGGATGCGCAATTCGCGCCCGGCCGGCGTGTCGGCGACGTGGGTGATAAGTCCCAGGTCGTCCACGAGCCCCGTGAACATCCTCTCGTCAGTCTCCAGAAACAGCGTAGACGGTCATCAGGTCGGCACCCAGTGCCTTCCGCTCCACGACGCGAAACCGCGGCGCCTGCCCGGCCCGCTGCGATGGAAACGCCGCGAAAGCCGACAAGGCGCCGGCGCCGAGAATGACCGGTGCCTGAAAGATAACCAGTCGGTCGACGAGTCCGTCGGCCAGCAGCGACGACCCGAGGGTGGCGCCACCCTCCACCAACAGATGGCGGACACCGCGGGTGCCCAAGTGGCGCATCGCCTCGGCCAGCGAGCTGACGGCGTGCGCTTCGACGCCGGCAGCACGGAGCGCGGCCTCGGCGCTTGGAGAGGAGCCGTCGGTGAGACCGAGTACCGGCAACTCGCGAGCCGTTTGGACCAGCTGCCCGTGCAGCGGAAGGCGGGCCTGCCGGTCGAACACGACGCGCAGGGGCGGTCGGCGGGGCGGCGGCGCATGGCGAACCGTGAGCGCGGGGTCGTCGGCAAGCGCGGTGCCGATCCCGATGGCGACCGCATCGCTTTCCGCGCGGAGTCCGTGCACGGCCGCGCGGGCTTCCGCGCCGGTGAGCCAACCCGGCTGCCGCGAGGCATCGACGATCGCCCCGTCGATCGAGACCGCCAGCTTCAGGGTTACGAAGGGACGCTCGGCGCCACGCGCGGCGAAGAAGAACGGTTCGTTCTGATCGTGGGCCTCCCGTTCGAGGATGCCACTCACCACGTCGATACCCGCGGCGGCCACGCGTGCCGCCCCACCGGCCGCCTTCGGGCTGGGGTCGTGCGCCGCGAAGACCAGCCGTGCCACTCCGGCGGCGATCAAGGCCTCGGAGCATGGCCCCGTCTTCCCCGTGTGGTTGCAAGGCTCGAGCGACACGTAGGCGGTGGCGCCACGCGCCCGCGAGCCGGCGGCGAACAGGGCGGCGACTTCGGCGTGGGACTGTCCGTACTCGGCGTGCCAGCCTTCGCCGACGATCTGACCGTCCCGCACGATCACGGCACCCACCTTGGGATTGGGCGACACGCGCCCAGCCCCGCGTTCGGCAAGTTCGAGGGCACGACGCATGAAGCGCACGTCGTCGGCTGCCGATGCGGGCGAAGGCCCGCTAAAAGCGGAAGGCGAGACCGAGCGATCCGTAGCGATACCCTTCATCGGCCTTTCGGCCGCCGAACTGATTGAGGGTTTCCCGTATCGTGCCTTGGCTGGACCAGCCGTACTCGCCGACGAGCCGGGCAATGCCGAGCCCGAGTGATCCGTTCACGAATGCCGTGTTGCGCGTGGTGCTGTAGCGCAAGTCGGGGAGCACAACACTGAACCGCTGGTTGACGCCAAGAAGGGTCTCGTTGACCGCGGCGCGCATGGATGCTGACCCTTCAATCGCGTCGCGACCAACGCCGGCCGCGATGCCGAAGAGCGCCACGCGCTTGCTGGCGACGATGCGAATGGCGTTGGAAGTGACCGAGGTACCGCTGACGGTGAGCGTGTCGTTGTTCGCACGATAGCCCAGATCGACCGTGGGCATCTTGCGCCGCATGTAGCTCACGCTGAGTCCGGGAATGAACGACGACTCCTGGAGCACCCCCACACGCACGCCGTACTGGAAAGCGACGCCGCCGTCCTTGGGGGCAACCTCGAAGTCGGGCCGCGTGACCGTGGGGAGATAGGACGCACCGAGGAGCACGTCGACCCCGAGCGTGTTGGTGAGACCGAGCGGAATTCCGGGAAAGAGGCCGATCGCTGCGTCGGCCGACGGGAGCGGAATCGGCGTGCGGGCGGCCCCGAAATCGGAGCCGGCCGCCTGACCGGTCACGCGGATGGGCACCGCGTTGTCGGGGAGTCGGCCATCGACCGCGCTCACGCGCAATGAGAACGCGCGCTTGGGCCATCCGCCGAGCGTTCCGCCCTCGCCGAGCACGGGATTGCCCGATGACACGGCGATGCCGATCTGCGGCACGACGAACCCGAAGAGGTCGCGCCCCTTCTGACAGGCGTCGGCCCCGGACGCGACCGAGGGCGTGACGGTGCACGGCCCCGACGTGGTTTGTGCGGCGAGCGACGCGCCCTGCACCGCCCCGACGACCGTGAGCACGACGGCCGTGACGGCCGCCACGCGCGGCCGACGGCTCCTCACGTGATCACTCCGTCCAGGCGCACGCGGCCGGTGCCGGCCACGACGGTACCGCACTCCCACGCGTCGATGCCGCATGCCGCGGCGCGCGACGTGATGTCGCGCACGTTGTCCTGTGCCGTGATAACGACCATGCCCACTCCCATGTTGAAGGCCCGGAACATCTCGAGTGGAGCCACCGCTCCTGCCTCAGCCAGTACCCGAAAGGTCGAGGGGATGGTCCACGTCGACGTATCGACGGCGGCATCAAGTGTTTCAGGGAGCGCACGATTCAGATTGCCCGGCAGTCCGCCGCCGGTGATGTGCGCCATGGCATGTACGTGGCCGAGGACCGGTTTGAGGCACTGCAGGTAGGAGCGGTGCACCTTCAGCATGACGTCAGCGACGGTAGCCCCATCGGCGTCGGGGAAGGCATCATGCACGCCGAGCTGGAGCCGATCGCTGATGATGCGACGCGCAAGCGAATAGCCGTTGGTGTGCAGGCCGTCGCTGGCGAGCGCGACCAGCGTATCGCCTTCGCGCACGTTCGCGCTGGTGATCACCTGCGACTCTTCGACGATCCCGACGATGAACCCGGCGAGATCGTAGTCGGGGGGCGTGTAGACGCCCGGCATCTCGGCCGTTTCACCGCCGATCAAGGCACAGAGATTTTCGCGACAGCCCGCGGCCACGCCCGCCACTACGCCTTCGACGACCTGCGGCAACAGCTTGCCGAACGCGACGTAGTCGAGGAAGAACATCGGCACGGCGCCCTGCACCAGGATGTCGTTCGTGCAGTGATTGACGAGGCAGTGTCCGATGGTGTCGTGGCGATCCGCTTCGATGGCGATCTTGATCTTGGTGCCCACGCCGTCGGCGCTGGAGACGAGCAACGGCGCGCGATAGCCCTCGGGCACACGGAACATGCCGCCGAATCCGCCGAACGCGCCGCGCGCGCCCGCCGTCATGGTGGACTGCACGAGCTTGGCGAGACGATGCTTCGAGTCTTCGGCGGCGTCGATGTCGACGCCGGCCGACCGGTACGTGAGCGGGGTGTCGCCAGACGTGCTCACGCGCTGAGATCCTCGTCGAAGGCCACGAGCTGACGGAACTCCCGCACGCGCGCGTCGATATCGGCGCGCGTGATTTCGAGCAGACGTCCGTTCGAGAACTTTTCGACGGCGAACGAACCCATCGCCGAGCCGACCACGACGGCACGCCGCATGGATGCGTCGCTCAGGTCGCCACTGGCCGCGAGCGACCCGATGAAGCCACCGGCGAAGGAGTCACCGGCCCCGGTGGGATCGAACACCGACTCGAGCGGATAGGCCGGCGCGAAGAACACGCTGTCGCGCGTGAACATGAACGCGCCGTGCTCGCCCTTCTTGATGAGCACGTGCTTCGGTCCCTTGTCGAGAATCCAGCGCGCGGCCTGCACGAGGTTGGTGTGCCCGGTGAGCTGGCGTGCTTCGCCGTCGTTGAGCGTGATGAGATCGACGTGACCGAGCAGTTCGACGAGCTCGGGGCGACGCGACTCGATCCAGAAGTTCATCGTGTCGCAGGCCACGAGGCGCGGCTTCTCGACCTGTTGGAGCACCTGGAGCTGTAAGCGCGGATCGATGTTCGCGAGGAACACGAACGGCGCCTTGCGGAACTGCTCGGGAATGTTCGGACGGAAATTCGAGAACACGCCGAGATGCGTCTCGAGTGTCTCGGCCGAGTTGAGATCGTGGCGGTAGCGGCCGCGCCAGCGGAAACTGGAGCCGGGCACCTGTTCGAGGCCGGCAAGATCGACGCCGCGATCGGCGAGCGGCTGCAGCAGGTGAACCGGGTAGTCGTGACCGACCACACCCACGAGCTGGACGGGCGCGAAGTGCGACGCCGACGACGAGAAGTAGGTGCCCGATCCGCCGAGCACGTCATCGGCCTTACCGAACGGCGTCTCGACGGAATCGAGCGCGACGGACCCGACGACGAGCACCTGGCTGGCGGTGCTGGGGAAACTGCTCACATGCGCTCCGGCGCGGACAGTCCGAGAATGCGCAATCCGGCGGCGATGCCGAGCTGCGTGGCACGGGCGAGCACGAGGCGCGCGCGCGTGATGGCCTCGGGTTCGCCGAGGACATGATGCTTGTGATACCAAGTGTGACCGGCCCGCGCCGTTTCCAGCAACCAGGCCGCGATACGATGCGGCTCGAGATGGTCGGCGGCACCCTTGACCGTGGCCGGAAAATCGAGCAGCTGCTTGACCAGCTCCTGCTCGGCCGGCTCAGACAGCACGCCGAGATCGACGCCGTGGCCGGTGACCGTGGTCGCATCGATCTCGCCGACGCGGAAGATGCCGCACATGCGCGCGTGCGCCATCTGCACGTAGTACACGGGGTTCTCTTCCGACTGGCTGCGCGCGAGGTCGACATCGAACACCAACTGCGAGTCACCTTTGCGCATGAGGTAGAAATAGCGCACGGCATCACGACCGACTTCGTCGATGAGATCACGCACGGTGACGTAGGATCCGGCGCGCTTGGAGATTTTCACTTCCTCGCCGCCCTTCATGACCGTTACCATCTGGTGCAGCACGTAGTCGGGATAGCCCTTGGGGATCCCGATGTCGAGCGCCTGCAGTCCGGCCCGTACGCGCGTGATGGTGCTGTGGTGATCGGCGCCCTGCACGTTGATCGCGCGATGGTAGCCGCGTTCCCACTTGGTGACATGATAGGCGACGTCGGGCACGAAGTAGGTGAAGTCGCCACCCTTCGCGGCGCTCTTCTTCATGACGCGATCCTTGTCATCACCAAAGTCGGTCGTGCGCAGAAACAGCGCGCCTTCTTCCTCGTACGTGTGCCCCGACGCCTTCAACCCCTCGACGGTCTTGTTCACCGAGCCGTCGGTATAGAGCGAGCTCTCGAGGTAGTAGGTGTCGAACTTGACGCCGAAGGCCTGCATGTCGAGATCCTGCTCGTGCCGCAGTGCGGCGACGGCGAACGACTGCATGGCGGCGAGGTCATCGCCGGCCGCGTCGTCGGGATGCTCAGCCACATAGCGTTCCGCGATTTCGCGGATGTACGCGCCGTGGTATCCCCCTTCAGGAATCTCGAGCGGCGCGCCACCGATGGCGCGCACCTGCGCCTGCGTGCTCTTGGCGAGATTGGCGATCTGCGCGCCGGCGTCGTTGTAGTAGAACTCGCGATCGACGTGCCAGCCGGTGTACTCGAGCAGCGTGCTGATGGCGTCGCCGAGGGCCGCCTGCCGGCCGTGGCCGACGTGCAGCGGGCCGGTGGGATTGGCCGAAACGAATTCCACCACCACGCGCTCGCCGTGCCCGATGTCGAGCCGTCCGAAGGTGTCGGGCGATTCGAGAATCGTGAGCAGTCCACGTGCCTGAAAGCCGGGATCGAGCCGAAAGTTGAGAAAACCAGGGCCGGCGATCTCCGCAGCGGTCACCCCGACGCTGGCCATGTCCATGGCGGCGATGAGCGCGTCGGCGATGTCGCGCGGCTTTCTGCCAAGCGGCTTGGCGAGCGTCATGGCGAGATTGGTGGCCCAGTCGCCGAACGACGGATCACGCGGGCGTTCGAGAATGGGCGAAACGTCGTCGGGCGCACCGAGGGTGCGCGCTGCGCGTACGAGCTCGGCGCGCAGGGCGTCGGCGTGAGTCACGGAGTGCGGGATGTCGGGAAGGAAAACACGACGCCGAGTCGCATCAGTCGGCGGACGACGACGGCGGTGTGCTGGTCGACGGCTTCGACTCGCTCTTACTGTCGCTCTTACTGTCGCTCTTACTGTCGCTCTTCGGGCTACCGTCCGCGGACGAGGAGGCACCGCTGGTACGCTGGTCCTTCTTCCCGTCCTTGCCGTAGTCGGTGATGTAGAACCCGGATCCCTTGAACAGGAGACTGGCGCCACCGGAGATGATCCGCGTGGCCACACCCGTGCCATCGGGCGTCGGAATGCTTTCCGGCACCTCGGAGATCTTGAACCTTGCCTCGATGATGGACCCGTCGGGGCAGCGGAACTCGTAAGTCGGCATGGCTACGTTACTTGGCTAGGGTCAGACAGCCTTGCAACGTAGCCCGGTCGGCCGCGAGGTTCAACGGGTGCGGCTCAGGTTACCGAGAGGGTCGTGGCGCCGGGGGTGTATGTCACGGTGAGCGCGGCGAGGTTCTCGGCGCGTTGCGGCGACGACTGCCAGACGCCGGCGCTGTTGAACAGGGCCCCGTGATTCGGGCATCGGAAGCTGGTACCGTTCACGACGTTGATGGTGGTGCCGGCATGGGGGCAGCGCATGGAGAAGGCGGCGAAGCTGGTGGCGCTGAGGCGCGTCACGGCCACCGGCCCCCCGTTCACGTTGCCCACGCTGCCGGCGACACCACCGACGTTGGCGAGGGCAGGCCACGCCGCCAGGGTCACGAGCAACCCGGCGGCGGTGACCGTCAGCGACACGGTGATCGCGCGCGAGGCGACACCGATGGCGCTGATCGTGATGGTGGCGCTGTAGCTCCCAGCCGCCAGCGTCCCGACCGTTGGACGCACGGTGAGTGCGGCGGGTGCCGTGGTCTGGTTGAGCGTCGCGGTGAGCCAGCCTCTGCCACCGGCGCTGTAGTCAATCGTAGCGGCCAGGCCGGCGAGTGAACCACCGCCGCTGTTATTGCACTGCACGACTTGCGCCGCCGGGGTGCTGCCGATCGGCGCGGTGAAGGCCACCGATGACGAGGACAGCTGCAGCGCGGCGGGCGTGGTCGGATCCTGCACCAGCAATGACACCGACAGCGTCTGCGCGCCGTTGCTCACGCCGGCGCCCGTGATGCTCACGGTGGCGGAGTAGGTGCCGATGGGCAGCGTTCCACGCTGCGCGGAGAGCGTGAGGACGGCCGGCGCCGACGCCTGGCTGAGGGCCAGGGAGAGCCAGCCGGTCCGCTGCCCCGAGCCGTAGGTGAGTGCGACCGCCAATCCGCCGAGCATGCCGCCCCCGTCATTGGCGATCGCGACGGTCTGGGGGGCGGGGGCCGTGCCGGTGAGGGTGGTGAGGAACACCACGGCACTCCGGTTGAGACTCAGGGCCGGCGGCGTGAGGGTGCCACCAATCATGAGCGATCCGTCGCTGTTCCGTCGCACGTCGAGCGCGGTGAGCCCGGCCGTGGGCTGCCCGCTCAGCCACGTCCCGTCGTTCGCGAAGACGGCGTGGTGATTGGGGCATCGCAGTCCGCCCGAGGCCACGTCCACGATAGTGCCGCGGTGCGGGCACACCAGCGAGAGCGCTCGGAATTGCGCGCTGCCGACGCGTTCCACCAGAACCGGTGCCGACGTCCCCGAGACCACCACGGTGCGTCCACCGATCGGCGCGAGCTCGGGCACGGTGGCCGGATCGAGGCGGAACGGCGCTGGGACTGTATCGAGCACCTGCTCCGGCGCGCTGATGATGCCGTCGCCACACCCCGACACGAGGGCACCGAGCGACAGCACGGAGGCTGAGGCGAGAAACTGACGCCGGTCGAGGCGGTGGCACCCACCGCAGGCCGACGTCGCGGATGATGCCTCGGAGGACGGATCGCGTGTCATACCTTGATCTTAACGCCGGATGAGCGGCTGTCGAGTTCATAGGTCATCACGCCGGCATCACCCGTCACAGGGCGAGCTGTGACCGGTCGCTGGACAGCATTTGCGGAGGCCGGCAGCTTCCCTGCATGCGTTCTTTGAATTTCCGAGGCTCCCTGAGCCGTCCGCTCTTCCGCGCGATCGTCGCGGTCTCCTGCGTCATCGTTCCCGGCAGAGAGAGTGCCGCCCAGCAGTCGCCGCTCACCGGTCCCGGCGTGTCAGCGGCTCTGGCGCGTCGCCGAGCCGCACAGGTGACCGACGTGGCCTACGATCTCGCCTTCACGGTGAGCGCGGGGGATACCGCGACCGGACGGGTCACGGTGTCGTTCACCCAGCGCACGCCGGGCGATGTCGTGCTGGACTTCCGAGGGCTGTCGGTGAGCGACGGGCGGATCAACGGCGCGGCCTGGCCGGCGCTTGGCGCCGCTTGGAATCGGCATCACCTCGTGATTCCGGCGGCCCGCCTGCGCCGCGGCCGGAACGCGGTCGAACTGGC
>CAIUOO010000438.1 GCA_903900795.1 uncultured Gemmatimonadota bacterium
GCGGCCTCGATGACTACGGTGCTACGCGTGCGCACTCGGCTCTCATGCACCAGTCGATTGTACAGGGCAAACCTCGGCGTCGCAACGTCGCCCGCGCGACGACGTTCGGGACAACGTTCGTCAGGTGGTCGCGTCGTCGAACGCGTCGCTTTTCTTCGACTCCACCAACTCCCATTCCTTGGACGTGGGATCGTAGACTGCCATCACCTTGATCGTCTCTCCTGGCCAGACATCGAAAACCTTACCGGTGTGCTGGTAGATCTTGATCTCGTGTCCGTCTTCGAACTTGAGCACCACCATCGGGTACGCGGTGTTCGAGTACTGCTTGCGCAGCTTCTTGGGCGGTCGATTGGTCGGCGAATTCATCGGCTTGGGGTCAGGGGGCGAATCGTCCGAAAAACATGGTCAGCGGTCGCGGTTGGCGCCAGCGCTTTGCGCCAGCGTTGAGCGTAGAGTCACGTCACCGTGCTTTGCACGCCGGCAAACGCTTTCCACGCACCAGTGGCGAGGATGTCATCCATGGCCGCCACGCACGCATCGAGTTCCGCATCAGTCGTGTAAAAGTGCGGGGCGACCCGGATACCCGCGCCCGGCCGGTAGTCAATGACCACGTCGCGTGCGAGCAGCGTTCTGGCCACCTCCGCCGCCTGCGGCACATCGAAGGCCACGGTGCCGCCGCGCCGTTCGGCGTCGCGCGGAGCGTGCACCCGCCAGCCGCGCTCGTCGGCCATCGTGATGAGGCGCGTGGTCTGACGGGTGCTCTTAGCGCGAATGGCGCTCAGGCCGGCCTCGGCAATGATGCGCGGCCCCTCGAGCCCCGCGAACAACGCCGGCACGACCGGCGTCCCGCCCAGCCAACGCCAGCCGCCCGACGCGTACTCCATGTTGTCGGCGAAGGCGAACGGCGCGCGATGGGCCTGCCACCCGGTCAGCGCGGGGGCAAGTTGGGCGCTCGCCTGGGGCGACGCAAACAGGAAGCAGCCGCCGGGGCCACCGCACAGCCACTTCAACACCCCGCCACAGAGGAAGTCCGCGCCAAGCGCCTGCACATCGACCGGGATCACGCCCACGCTATGGTACGCGTCGAGCGCGACGAGGGCACCGACCGACTTTGCCTTGGCACAGATCGCGGCGGCGTCCATGATGTACGCCGAACGGAAGAGCACATGCGAGATGGCCACCAGTCGCGTGCGCTCCGTAATCGCCGCGAGGATGCGATCGAGGTCGATGGCGATGCCGTCGTCGCTGGGCACCACCGTCACACGCGCACCAAGGCGTGGGGCGAGCGCGTCGTAGGCGTAGCGCACCGACGGAAAGTCGAGCGCGGTCATCACGATTTCGTTGCGCTCGGGCGGAAAATCGATGGCCGACACAATGCTGCTCATGGCCTGCGTCACGGTCGGAACCATGACGACGGTGCCCGGGGCGGCGCCGATGAGCGGCGCGATCTCGTTACCCATCTTCACCGGCAGCTCCCACCAGCCCTCGGCCCACGCCCGCACCCCGCGCGTTTGCCACTGCCGTGCGTAATCGGCGAGATGGTCGCTGACCGCCGCAGGCATGGCCCCGAGCGAGTTCGAGACGAGGTAGGTGGACGTCCCGAGGATCGGGAAGGCGTCGCGGAATCGCAGCAGGGTGTCGGGAGTCGTCGTCACCTCTCAACAATAACGTGAGGAAACGGGCTACGCAGGGAGTCCAGCCGCGGGTGCAGTCGCGGGTGCAGTCGCGGGTGCAGCCGCGGGTGCAGTCGCGGGTGCAGTCGCGGGTGCAGCCCCAGCCCGGCGCCCCAGACGTGCGTCTCGTCGATCTTCCAGCCAGCCGTACAGCACGGGCAGCACGAACAGCGTAAGCACGGTGCTCGTGATCAGACCACCGATCACGACGCTGGCCAACGGCCGCTGCACCTCGCTGCCGGGGCTCGTGCTCAGCGCCATCGGCACGAAGCCGAGACTCGCCACCAGCGCCGTCATGAGCACCGGGCGCAGCCGGTCGGCCGCACCCAGCAGAATGCGATCGAGCACGCTTTTCTTGTGCTCATCGTGCGCATGGCGCAGATGATTCAGATGCTCCACCATGACCACGCCGTTCAGCACCGCGATGCCGAACAGCGCAATGAACCCGATGCTGGCCGACAGATTGAGATTGAGCTGCCGCACCCACAGCGCGGCCACGCCGCCCACCAACGCAAACGGGACGTTCGCCAGCACCAAGAGCGCCTGCGGAATGGACCGGAACGACAGGTACAGCAGGCCGAAGATCAGCAACAGCGCGCCGGGGACCACGAGTGTGAGCCGCGACATGGCCCGCTGCTGATTTTCGTACTGCCCGCCCCACTCGAGGAACACGCCAGCCGGCAGCGTGACCTCGCGCGCGATCCGCGCCCGCACGTCCTGCACGAAGCTGCCAAGGTCACGCCCACGCACGTTACTGAGCACCAGCGAGCGGCGCTGTGCGTCCTCGTGCCCGATCATTTCGGGGCCGGTGGTCGTCTGCACATCAGCCACGGCCGACAGCGGTACGAGCTCGCCGCCCGGGGCGCGGATCGTGAGCCGCGCCAGCGAGGCAGCATCGGCGCGTGACGCTTCGGGCAGCCGCACCACGATGCCGACGCGTCGGAATCCATCGATCAACTCGGCCGCGACCTGCGAGCCCATCGCGAGTTCGATGGCATCGCGTACGTCGGCCACCGACAGGCCGTACTGCGCCAGCGCCTCCCGTTTGATCTCCATGCGCACCTGCCCGCTGCCGTCGGCGATCTCGACGGCCACATCGGCGCTTCCCTGCACCGAGGCGACAATCGCCCGGAGCCGTTCGGCGATCGTTTCGTTCTGCGCGAGATCCGGCCCGACCACCTTGATACCGAGATCGGTCTTGATGCCGCTCTCCGCTTCATCGAGTCGCATAGCGAGGGGTTGCGTGAACGACACCCAGAGTCCCGGCACGACGCGCAAGGCGGAGTCGAGCGCCGCCACCAGCCCCTCCGAATCCTTCGCGGTCGTCCACTCTCCGCGCGGCCGGAGGATCACGTACATGTCGCCTTCGAACAGCCCCATCGCTTCGGTCGCGAGGTCGGGCCGGCCTTCCTTCGTGACGACCGTCATGACCTCCGGGAACTGCTTCACGATGCGTTCGGCCGCCATCGACAGCTTGGTGGCATCCTCCAAGCCGACGCTCGGCAAGCGTCGCGTGGTGATGAGGATCGACCCCTCGTCCAGCTTGGGCATGAACTCGGTGCCGATCTTCGCCAGCGAACCGAGGGCGAGAACGACCAGCACCACGGCGGTGATCAGCAGCGGCTGCGGGCGCTTCATGACGCGGGCCAGCACACGCTGGTAGCGCGCGGTGAGCGCGGTGAGCCACGGCGCCTGCGTCGCCTCACCATCGCGCAACGCCCACGACGCCACGGCGGGGACGTACGTGAGGGCCAGGAACAGCGAGCCGAGCACCGCACAGACCACGGTGAACGCCATCGGCTTGAACATGCGCCCTTCCATCCCGTCGAGTGTGAAGATCGGGATGTATACCGCCACGATAATCGCGATGCCGAACAAAATCGGACGCCCCACTTCAATGGCGGCACGCTCGAACAGCCCCAGGCGGTGCGTGTCACGATGCGACTCGATGCGTCGGATGAAGCTCTCGATCATCACGATCGACGCGTCCACGATGAGCCCGAAGTCGAGCGCCCCGAGGCTCATCAGATTAGCCGAGTAGCCGAACAGGCCCATGCCGATGAAGGCGATCAGCATAGAGATCGGAATCACCGACGCCACGATCAGTGCGGCCCGCACGTTGCGCAGAAACAAGAAGAGCACGGCGATCACGAGCAGACCGCCCTCGACCAGGTTCTTCACGATGGTGGTCGTGGTGCGACCGACCAGTTCGGTCTGATCGTAGAACGGCGTCACCTTCACGCTCGGAGGCAGCGCTTTCTGAATCTCGGCCATCCGCTCGCGCACGCGCTTGATCACGTCGCGCGAATCAGCCCCCTTGAGCTTGAGCACCATGCCGCTCACGACTTCTTCTTTGCCGTTCAGCGTGACTGCGCCGTTTCGCGGTAAGGCGCCGAGCACCACCGTCCCGATGTCACTCACGCGCACTGGAGCGCCGAGATACGCGCCGACCTGGACGCGCAACACGTCGTTCGTGTTCTCCACGCGGCCGAGGCCACGCAGCGTGTAGCGCTCACCCCCCTGCTCGAGATAGCTGCCGCCGAACGCCAGCGTGTTCCGGGCCAGCGCGTCGTGCACGTCGGCGATGGTGAGCCGGCGGGCCGTCAACTTGACCGGATCGACGATCACTTCCACGCGCTCGGTCAGGCCGCCCCACGAGTTCACTTCCGACACACCCGGCACCGTACGCAAGCGCGGACGCACGGTGTAATCGTGCAGCGTCTTCAGTTCGGTGAGCGACAGTGAGTCACTGGTGAGCACGTATTGATACAGCTCGCCCATCGGGGTGGACACGGGACCGAGCGCGGACTCCACGCCGGCCGGCAGCGCCCCCTTGGCATCGTTCAGCCGCTGCTGCACGAGTTGCCGCGCGAAGTACACGTCGACATCGTCGGGAAACGGCACGGTGACCAAACTCAAACCGAACTTCGACACCGACCGCACGCCCTCCGCATCGGGCACGCCCATGAGCGACGATTCGATTGGATAGGTCACGAGCCGCTCGACTTCTTCCGGGGCCATACCGGGAGCGACCGTGATGACTTCCACGCGCGTGCCGGTGAGATCGGGGAACGCATCGAACGCGATGTGCTGCAGCGCGTACAGGCCGGCCGCCATCAGGCCGAGCGTCACGCCGACGACGACGCCACGTCGATGCAGCGCGAAATGAATCAGGGCTTTCACGGCGTCATTCTCCGTCGGGTGAACGACGCTTGATCAGTTCCGCCTTCGCAATCGCCGCACTGCCCGCAATCACGCGACGCCCCGGCGACACGCCGGACAGAATTTCAGTGCGACCTCCCGCACGGCGGCCGGTACGCACGCGGACGGCCTCGATGCGCAGCCCTTCGCCCCGCTGGTCGGCCACGATCACCACCGTGTCGCCGTCGAGCGCCTGCACCGCCGATGACGGTACCACGAGCGCCGGCGCCCCGCCGGTCCCGGAGATCTCGGCCTGCACGAACGACTCGGCCCGTCCGCTGCGAACACCAGCCTTCGGGACGGCGATGACTTCGATGGTGCGAGTAACAGTGTCGACGGTGGGCGCCACGCGGGTTACGGTGGCCGACATCGTCGTGGTGGGCGATTCCGTGAGGGCGAAGCGCACCGTGGCGCCCACCTGCACGCCGGCGGCGGCGTCGGCGCTGAGATGCAACTGCAGCTGCAGTCGATCGGGATTGCCCACCGACACCAATGGCGAGCCAGGCAGGACCACCGTGCCGGGCTGCGCCTCGCGCGACGTCACGATACCGCCGATCGGCGTGCGAATGAGGACGTCATGCTCATCGGCCAGCGCCGGCACGTTGCCCTTGCCCACGAGGTGGTCGATCATCGCCGCCGCCCGGTCGCGCTCGGCGATGGCCTGCTGGTACATGGCCACGGCCACGCGCTTCGCCACGTCAGCGCGCTCGACTTCGGCCTTCGACATCGCCTTGGCTTCGAGCAAACGCGCGGCGCGATCGGCCGCACTGATCGCAAGGTCACGTTCCGCCTCAGCCGCCGAGAGCTTGGCGATGGCCGCGGCCAGCGAACCGCGCGCATCCATGATTTCGTGACTGTGAATGAGCACCAGCACTTGGCCCGCCTGCACGCGGTCACCCACGCGCACCAGCACATGCGTGATGCGTCCTTCGGTGATCGAACCGATGGTTTCGAGCGCGCTCGGGTCGAGCATGAGTCGTCCGGGCACCGTCACCGACGACTGCCACGGCACCAGGCGCGCACTGTCATAGGTGAAGCCGCCGATCGCCACGGTCTTGGCCGACAACGTGGCCGTATCGGCGGCCGGTGCCACGGGGGCGTCGGCCGCCGTGTTCGCGGCGTCGGATGCACCGCTACACGCCACGGTCAACACACCGCCAAGCAGGAGACCGGCGGCGCCAAATCGACGGGAGCGCGGAAAGCAGAACGTCGAGGGCATGATCACGATCCGGTCGTCAGCAGGGTGGAGAGCAGAGGCAAGTCGAGGGGGCTGGATTCATCCAGGCGTGCGCCCAGCGCACGTTCGAACTCGAGCCGGGACAGCCAGGCGTCGGCGGCCCAGCGGAGGTGCGTATTCATGGCATCGGTCGCCGCGCGTTCGGCGTCGAGCAGTTCCGTGAGCGTGATATGGCCCTCGCGATACGCCACGCGCGCAATGCGCGCGATTTCGCGACCGCGCGCGTCGAAGGTGGACGCCGCCTGCGCCGCACCGCGTGACGCCACGTACGCCCGCCACGCCGCGCCGACGCTGCCCTCGATCTGATTCAGCATGTCGTCCCGGAGCGCCTGCGCCTCGGCGTATTCGCCGCGCGAGCGCTGTCGGGCAGCGTCATTCCGATTGAACAGCGGAAAGGGCATCGCGAGGCCGATCTGCCCCGTCATGAACCCGCTGGTCTGCTTGGTTCCGCCCTGCAACTGCATATCGCCGATCAGCCCACGGCGTTCGGCGGTAACGCGGCGCTGCGCTTCTCGGAGCGCCGATTCACGGGCCCGTACCTCCGGGCGCGCCCGCAGGGCGACGGCCTTGACGGTGCCACTGTCGGGAGCGGCCGGCATGGCGGGGGCTGCCAGCGCTGCCAGCGTGGGCAGGGCGTCTGGGCGCATGCCGAGCACGCGGGCCAACCGGGCGCGGGCGCGGGCGGCATCACCGGTGGCGGTGACCAGCGCGACGCGTGCACGGTCCGCCTCGAGCTGCGTGCGCAGCCCCACCGCGTCCGAGACCAGACCTTCCCGGAGTCGGGTGGCGTCGACGCTGGCGATTTCTTCAAGCGCTTCCATTTGACGGGTCGCCACCACCAGCGTGCCGTCGGCCCCGGCGGCGTGCAACCATGCCCGGGCCACCTCGATTTCGGCTTCGCGGCGTTCGGCTACAGCGTCGGCCTGCACCCGCTGGCGACCCGCGCCGGTGGCCTGGCGAAGGGCGAGCCGTCGACCGGTGAGGTCGAGCGGGATATAGGCCGTGGCGAAGATGTCGGGCTGCAGCGAGCTCCCGAGATTCTCGCGGCGCCATTCGATGTTGGGGTTGGGCCATTGGCCCGATTCCCCGACACGCCCACTGCCGGCCATCTCACGCGCATCGGCGATCTTGCGGAGCGGGCCACTGAGACGCGCCACCTGCAGCGCGGCGGCCAGATCGAGGGGGGCGGCCTGCGCGGTGAGCGGCGAGGCCGAACTCGCGGCCAGCGCGACCCATGCGGCCAGCCCCGCCAGCCCTGATCTGGGCACACTTCGAAAAGGGGGAAATACGTTCATGCGCCAACGTATCAGCCCTTGATGAACGTTTCGTGAATGGCCCGACCGCGACGGCTCGCGGGAAGCGATCAGTGTGCTGCGATGGGCACTGGAGCTCGACTCCCCCGCCTCGAAAAGCGTCGACGCGCTGTAAGCGTGGTGCGAAGAGTCGGTGGACGGCCGTGACGTCGGCGGCGCCGCTCGCTAGCTCGTCGCGAGCGGTAGTCGCACCTGCACCAGCGTTCCTCCCGGTACGCCCGCACTCACGGCGATTGTGCCGTGATGCTGCCGAACGATCCACGCGGCGATCGCCAGACCAAGGCCGCTGCCATCGGGACGCTTGAGACGAGCGGCATCACCGCGAAAGAAGCGGTCGAAAATTCGAGAACGCTCGTGCGCCGGAATGCCGATGCCGTCGTCTTCCACGTCGAGCAGCACCGCGCCGTGTTCCGGACGCACCCGCACCCGCACGGTACCGCCCTCGTGGCCGTAGCGGATGGCGTTGTCCACCAAAATGCTGATCATGCGCGGCAACAGCGACGCATCGCCGACCACCGGCGACTCTTCGAGGGTACTGTAGTCGAGCGTCATGCGCCGACACTGCGCCTCCGGCTGCCAGCGCGGCAGTTCATCCATGACCACGTCATCGAGGAACAGCGACTCGACGCGCATCGGCGCGTCCTCGCCGGCCGCATCAGCGCGCGCAAGCTGCAGCAATTCGTCGACCTGCTGCGAGACGGCGCGCAGCTCCTGATCAATCGCGGGCAGTACGCTGTTGTCGCTCGCGGTCGCGGGCGCGCTCGCGGGCGGCAACATCGCCACTTCCACCCGGGCGCGCAGGCGGGCGATCGGCGTGCGGAGTTCGTGCGCCGCGTCGGCCAGAAACTCGCGTTGCTGCGCGAGCGCACCGTCGAGTCGGTCGAGCAGCGCGTTGAAGCGAAGACCAAGTCGCCCGAGTTCGTCGGTGGGATCGTCGATCGGCAAGCGCGCCCCACTGGCCGGCGCAATGCGCGAGGCCGCTTCGGCCATACGGCCGACCGGACGCAGCGTACGACCGGTGAGCCACCAGCCGGCCACCGCCGCGCACAGCACGAGCAAGGGAATCCCGACGCCGAACCACCGATCGATTCGCGCCTGTAACGCAATCACATTCGCGGCGCTGGCGTCGACCTCGATGTCCCATCGGGGAGCGAGATCCGGGTCGAGCGCGAAGCGCACCGTGCGCACCGGTCCTGACAACGGACGGCGCGCGCGACGCACGGGCGCCCCCACGATCTTGAACAGCGCGCCATCCGGCTTGCGAATGCGAATCGCGCGCTCCTCGAAGACCAGCTCGCCGGCAATATGGGCCAGCGTGGCTTCTACCGTCACGTACTCCTCGACTTCGGCCCGGAAGAACTGCTGCACCAACCCGGCCGACGCGAGCACCGACTTGTCGAACTCACGCTGCAGCGTGGCGTGCAGCGCGTAGCGCAGGATGCCGGCGGCGCCGAGCAGCACCACCAGCAGCGTGGCCGCGTACAGCGCCGTGAAGCGCAGTCGGATACGCGGGCGGTGCTGGTCCATCGTCACGATTGGGGAGCGGCCAACCGATATCCTGCCCCCCGCACGGTCGACAGCAACGGGGGCTCATTCGGTCCGTCCAACTTTTTCCGCAGGCGCGCGACGTACACGTCGATCACGTTGCTCATCGGATCGAAGTTGTCGTCCCACGCATGCTCGCCGATGTACTCGCGGGTGAGCACGCGACCGCTGGCACGCATGAGCACTTCGAGCACCGCGAACTCCTTGGTGGTCAGCGAAATGGGCCGCACGCCGCGCCGTCCCTCGCGGGTGGCGGGATCGAGCACGAGATCACCGACCTGCAACACGGTGGGCGCGGCATGGTCCGGTCGACGAAGCAGCGCGCGCACGCGGGCCACGAGTTCCCCCAGCGCGTAGGGCTTCACAAGGTAGTCGTCGGCCCCGAGATCGAGACCGGCGATGCGATCCTGCACGCCATCACGCGCGGTGGCCATGAGCACGCGAGGCGCGGGGACCTTGGCCCGAAACGCCGTGCATAACGCGAATCCGTCGTCATCGGGCAGCCGAATATCGAGGATCACGGCGTCATAGGGGCTGACGGCTGCCAGTTCGCGGGCCATCTTCCCTGTTGCCGCCGCATCCACCGCAAAGCCGGACGCGCGCAGAAAGGCGGTCGCGCTGTCCCGCAGCGTATCGTCGTCTTCGACCAGCAGCACTCGCATACCGGAGAATCTACCGCGTGGATGACGGCAGCATGAACGGCCGGCCAACGGGCCGCGGCGGCGAGCGTGAGACTGGGAGCGCGCCGCGCCTCCGTCCCCGCATCGGCGTGGTGTTCGGAGGCGGCGCCCTGAAGGGGATGGCCCACGTTGGTGCGCTGAAGGCCATTCGCGAGGCCGGCATCACGCCGCGCCTGTACGCCGGCTCCAGCATTGGCGCCATGATCGCCGCCGCCGCTGCCAGCGGCCGGAGCGTAGACGAGCTCACCGAGCGCGCGCTCAAGTTCCGTCGTCGCGACCTGTTCCGCATCAACCACGTGGGCATGCTGATGGACCGCATGCTGTCGCGGTCCATCTACCTCGAGGCGCCGCTGCGCACCCTGTGCGAGGATCTGGTTGCCGAGGGCACGTTTGAGAATCTGGACACGCCGCTGCTGGTCACGGCCGTCGACATCGAGCGCGGCATCCCGCTGGTGTTCGGCCGCCCCGGCTTCCGCGAGGTGCGTGTGCGCGACGCCGTGTATGCGTCCTGCGCCCTCCCCGGGTTCTTCCCGCCCGGCGTGGTCGGCGAGCGTGTGTGTATCGATGGCGGCACCACCGACAATCTCCCGGTGTCGATCGCCGCCATGGGAATGGACGCGCTGATCGCGGTGGACGTGGGCATCGCCGACGTGCCGCTGGCCACCGGCATCGCCGAGCAAGGGTTTGCCTCTATCTTCATGCGGGCGGCCACCATGATGATGCATGAGCAGCAGCAGGCCACACTCGACCACTGGACCAGTCCGCCATTGTTGCTGGTCCGTCCCAAGGTGTCGCACATCGGGTGGTTCAGCTTCTCCCACGTGGAGGAGTTGCTGCAGATGGGGTATGACGCCACGAAGGCAGCGTTGGTGCATCTGGACACCATGCTGGCGGCCCCGGGCGGCATCTTCCCGCGCACCGAAATGGAGATCCTGGTCGATCGCGCCAGGTGCACCGGCTGCGCCCTGTGCGTGGCGCGTGCGCCGGGGTTGATGGCGCTCGACGCGCAGCGGAAGGCGTATGCGCTGGTACGGGTGCATGAATTTTCCCCGGCCGACGGATCGGTGGCGAACTGCTGTCCGACGGAAGCGATCTCGGTTCAGCCTGTCAGTGCCACGAGGGATCCGGTGGAAGCGGTGCTGGAGATCAGCGCCTGATTCCCCTCGCCTTCGCGCCCCCATCGTTCGATATTTCACGGTAGCCTCGTCGGAACCGGTTGCCACCCGCAGGACGGCATCACGGCGCGATGAGTGGCTCCGTCCAGCAACGCGTGTGGTCGACCCCTGGGGAAAGGCCCGCGCAGGACCAACCCTTCCATGTCGCATCCCAATTCGTTCGGTAGCCGCTCCAGCTTGGTCGTGGGCGACCGTCAGTATGCGTACTTCCACCTCGGCGCCCTCGATGCGCTGCCGGGGAGTACCGCCCCCACCCTCCCGTTCTCGCTGCGCGTGTTGCTCGAGAACCTGCTTCGTGGCGAAGACGGCGCCTTTGTAAAGCGCGCCGATGTCGAGGCGCTGGCCCGCTGGAATGTGAAGGCCGCCGTCGACAAGGAAATCGCCTTCCGCACCGCCCGCGTGCTGCTGCAGGATTTCACAGGTGTCCCCTGCGTCGTCGACCTGGCCGCCATGCGCGACGCCATGGTCGCCCTCGGCGGCGACCCGACCAAGATCAACCCGCTGCAGCCGGTCGATCTCGTGATCGACCACTCGGTGCAGGTCGATGAGTACGGCACCGACGCCTCGCTGCTCATCAACACGGAACTCGAGTTCGAGCGCAATCTCGAGCGCTATCAGTTCCTCAAGTGGGGCCAGACGGCGCTCCACAATTTCCGCGTGGTCCCGCCGGGCACGGGCATCTGCCACCAGGTCAATCTCGAGTACCTGGGTCAGGTGGTATTCACCGCGGCCGATGGCGGTGAGACACTGGCCTACTGCGACTCGCTGGTGGGCACCGACTCGCACACCACCATGATCAACGGCCTCGGCGTGATGGGCTGGGGCGTGGGTGGTATCGAAGCCGAGGCCGCCATGCTGGGGCAGCCGGTGAGCATGCTGATCCCGGAAGTGGTGGGCTTCAAGCTGCACGGCAAGCTGCCGGCCGGCGCCACCGCCACCGACCTGGTGCTCACCTGCACCGAGATGCTCCGCAAGAAGAAAGTCGTGGGCAAGTTCGTGGAGTTCTACGGCACCGGTCTCTCCAGCCTCGCGCTGGCCGACCGCGCCACGATCGCCAACATGGCCCCCGAATACGGCGCCACCATGGGCTTCTTCCCGGTCGATGACGAGACGCTCAAGTATCTGCGCCTCTCAGGACGCAGCGACGAGCAGGTCGCGCTCGTGGAAGCGTACACGAAGGCACAGGGACTCTTCCGCACCGACGCCACGCCCGATCCGGTGTTCACCGACACGCTTGAACTCGACCTCAGCACGGTGGTGCCAAGCCTGGCGGGCCCGAAGCGTCCGCAGGACCGTGTCCCGCTGTCGCAGAGCAAGGTGATGTACCGCGAAGCGCTTGCCGCGCAGCGCGCCGCCAACGGCAAGGCGGTCGGAAACGCGGCCGCGACGATGGTGGCCGAGGGTGGCCCCGCCGATTCGGTTGGCGTCGCGGTCGAGTACCGCGATCAGACCTTTACGCTGCAGGACGGCCA
>CAIUOO010000439.1 GCA_903900795.1 uncultured Gemmatimonadota bacterium
ACGGCGATGGCGATCCACGGGACCTGCTTTAGCAGGCCAGAGGCAGGCGAGGGGGAGGACATGCCATACGGTGTACGCTCTAGTACATGCCGCTGTCAATGCAGGCGTCTGCGAAATCCGAAAAAATGGGGCAGGGCGTGCTCCCGTTTGGACGGTCCGTCGCCCAGATGGTGGCATTCCAGGCCGCGCCTTCACTCCCTGCGCCCGCCCGACGATCTTTCCCGGTATGGCAACTCCCGTAACGCTCATCCCCGGCGACGGCATCGGACCGTCCATCGCCGACGCCACGGTTCGCATTTTGGCCGCCGCTGGCGCCGATGTCGAATGGGACCGCCAGGTCGCCGGCATGGCTGGCGTGGCACGCTGGAACGACCCGATCCCCGACGCCACCCTTGACTCGATCAAGCGCACCCGCGTGGCCCTCAAGGGGCCGCTCGAGACGCCGGTCGGGGACGGGTTCCGCTCCATCAATGTCGCCCTCCGGAAAACGTTCGACCTCTACGCCAACGTCCGCCCGGCGTACACGATCGTGCCCGGTCGCTTCGACAACGTGGATATCGTGCTGGTACGCGAGAACACCGAAGGGCTCTATATCGGCGTCGAGCACTACGTGAAGATCGGCGACGATCCGAAAGCGGCGGCCGAATCGGTGGCGATCATCACGCGGCACGGGTCGGAGCGTATTGTGCGGTACGCCTTCGAGTACGCGATCGCGAACAACCGCAAGAAGGTCACGCTCGTCCACAAGGCGAACATCCTCAAGTTCTCGCAGGGGCTGTTCCTCGACGTCGGCCGCATGATCGCCCGCGAATACGAGGGGCGCGTGCAATTCGAAGAGCGCATCATCGATGCGATGGCGATGCACCTCGTCATGCGTCCCGAGCAGTTCGATGTCGTCGTGACCACGAATCTCTTCGGCGACATTCTCTCCGACGAGATTTCGGGCCTCGTGGGCGGCCTCGGCCTCGCGCCCGGGGCGAACTTCGGCACCAACGCCGCCATTTTCGAAGCGGTGCATGGCACCGCGCCCGATATTGCCGGCAAGAACATCGCGAACCCGGGCGCCCTGGTACTGGCGGCGTGTATGATGCTCGATCACATCGGCGATCGGGGCCGAGCCACGAGCATCCGGAACGCTTTCGAGGGCACCATCCGTGATGGCCTCGTGCTCACCCGCGACCTCGGCGGCACGTCGACCACCGATCAGTTCACCGACGCCGTGATTGCGCGCCTTGGCTGACGCCGTGGCCGGCACCGCGCCCGTGCGCGTGCTGCACGTGTCGGATATTCACTGCGGTCATCCGTTCGTGGCCGAACACGTCGCTGCCGCGCTCGCTGTGGCGGCCACGTCGCGCTTCGACGCGATCGTGGTCTCCGGGGATTTCTCGCAGCGGGCCCGCGTGCACGAGTTCGAGCAGGCGCGGGCGATTCTCGACCGGTTCCGCGCCATGGCGCCTACGCTCGAAGTACCGGGCAATCACGACACCGCCTGGTGGCATGCGCCCTTCGGATGGGGCGACGCCGGTCGGCTGCACGAGCGCTATCGCGCGTATATCAACGAGACACTCGAGCCCGTGGTCCGGGTGCCGGGTGTGTGCATGGTCGGACTGAATTCCGCGGCGGGGATGCTTCCCCAGGCGGTGACCTGGTATCCGCGTGACTGGCGCGTAAAGGGAGGGCTGCTGCCGGCGCAATTCGCGTCGGCGGGGCGGGCCTTCGCCAATGCTGCGCCAAGCGACCTCCGCCTGTTGGTCGTGCACCACAACGTCGTACGGGGTCGGTTATCCAACCGGTGGGGACTCAAGCGCCCCAAGGCGGCGCTCGACGCGATGGCGGCGCTGGGCGTGCACGTGGTCTGCACCGGACACGATCATGAGGAACGCGCCGACGTGGTGGAGCGGGCCGGCGGACGCTTCTTGGTCAGCGCCGCGAATACGCTCTCGAATCGTATGCGAGGCCACCGGCCGAGCGCACTCAATGTCATCGAGGCCGACGCGACGACGGTGACCGTACGGGCGTGGACCTACGACGGTGGCGCCTTCGTGCCGGGTGCCACACAGGCGACGATCCGGCGTCCGTAACCGGCCGGCGGTTAGCCGCGCGGTCCGACGAACCGGCACACGAGCGCCACCGCGTCGAGCGGGGCCAGCGCCGTATGCGCAATGCCCGACACCACGCGCGTGATGTCGTGATCGACGGCACCGGGCGTCGACCAGCGTGCCCCGTCGGCGTTGGTGAAATACACCGAAAACGTATGGTGTCCGGTGCCCGGGCGTTCACCCACGATGTGCAGCAGGACCCGGGGGCCGCGCTGTCCGGCGAAGAGCTGCTCCCCAGCCATGTAGCCGGCACGGACGCGTCCCGACGTGATCACGACGTGCTCAGGGGCCACGCACCATCCCTGTGCGGTCAGCGTCGCCCGCAGCGCGTCGAGAAACGGCAGCAGATGCCCCGGCTGCCGAATGGCCAGGGCGTTGAGCCCATCGGACACGACGATTTGCGCATCGATGGTCCCGTCGCGCCGCGCGGCGAGCGATTGCAGTGTGGTCACCGCGGCGGGGGACAGCACCTCACCCGATGTCGGGTGCAGGATGAACGTGTCACGGTCGGGGGAGCAGCTCTGCACCGCGACGGCGTGCGGAATCGAGGCAATGAACGCGGGCGACATGGTGGCATGGAACGCGCGGCGGGATTCCGTGCACAGCGTGTCAATCGCCTGCGCGAGCGTTGGCTCGAGATCGTGCGGCTGCGCGCCGTGGCCGGTGACCAGAAACACGCCCCGAGCACGCACGGCGGCGATGGCCGCCGTGCCCTCGGCCCGCAGCACCTCAGCGGGGCGCAGGTCGCCCCGTCGCCGGCGGTAGGCCTCGTACACGTGGAGCGGATCACCAAAGTGCGGACCGGGCGCTCCGGTGGCATCGAGCACGCCCAGCGACTCGAAAAACGCCTGCATGGGCGGATTGATGCGGCGTCCGAACTGGGCGCGCAGTCGCACGTGATCCTGATAGCCCGTGGTGAGATACCCGAGCATGGGATCGACCTTCGTGGGCAGCGCCATCAGATACGCGGGGCTCGCCGGCATGACCTGCTCCAGGCACCAGTCGAGATCGGCCGGCCCGATGTCCATGTGCAGGGTGGCACACACGTCGAGTCCGATGGTCAGGCCATGCAGCTTCCCCATCAGCAGATCTTCGAGGCAGCAGCGCACCAGCTGCTCGCGGCGGCGGAACACTTCGGGCCCAATGAAACCCGCCACGTCGTTCACGTGCACCCACGGGGCGGGGACCTGTCCATCGCGCCGCTGCGCAGCGGCCACGTGCGCCGCCAGTGCCCGCACAAAGCCGTACTTCCGCGACTCGTGCAGCACCATGTCGGCGCCTTGCGCGTGGCCGTTGGTGAAGTCGGCCCCTTGGCCGGTCTCGAGGTACAAGCCGTAGCGCCCCGTGCGCGAATCGGCATGCGCCAGCATCCCCGCGACCGTCACATCGAAGGTCCGGTTGGCCGCATCGCTGCCCGCCAGACTTTGGAACCACAGGGCGGTCCGGCCGGGGTACAGCGCCTCGACCTGCGCTTGCACGTCGATATGCGCGAGCACGCAATGGGGCAGCACGTCGGTCAGCTCGAAGGCCGACAGCACCTCTTGCAGCGTGTGCTCCGTCCGCGCCACCTGGGCCGGTTCGCTCGAGACGGGGTTGGTGCCGAGCAGCACGTCGCCCACGCCATACGCCCACGCGTCGAATACCTGCCACCGGATGTCGTCGGGATGATCGGTCGGCGAGTTGGGCTGCACCCGGGCACCAAGGTATCCCTCCGCGCCGATCTGGCTTCCCGGCAGCGGCACGTGCACCTTGCCGCTGACGGCACGCAGCTCGTCGTCACTCATGAGCTTCACAACGCAGCCGATGACATCGCTCGACAGCCCGCGCGCCAGGGCGGTAATCGACGCACCGTCTTGGGTCAGCAGCACGTTGCGCAGTTGCCCCAGGGTCCACGTCGCGCTCTGCTGTCGCTCCCGGTCGTCGAGGTCCACACCCAGCAGCGCATGGAGGTCGTCCGCGATGATGGGATGCGCGTCGATGTCCTGAAGACGCGTCGCCGCGAGGAGGGTGCGGGCCAGCATGCGTTCCTGATCGTCGGCCGCCGCCACCCCAATGGCGTGGTCACCCTCCTTGAACGCGTTGGCGGCCCCGAGCAGCTGCAAGTACCGCGCGCGGTCGAAACTGCCCATGGTGCGCTGCAGGTACGCGAAGAGGTCTTCGTCGTCCCGCGGCGTCGTGGCGAGGGGAGGCGTGTGTCTGGCTGAGGCGCGCACGTGAGTAAGATATCAGGGAACGGCGCCATCCGCGGGATGGGGCCCGTCGTCGGCATCCAGATACCAAGAAGTTTATCGCGCAGCGGCCCGATACTCGGGCGGGAGGGGTAACATCTCGATACCAACAGCGCCTGCTCTGCCGATGCCGCCCGGGGCCTCGCTCGACCCCCACGGGGGATCGGCCCCGCTGATCGCCGGCACGCCCCTCGACGAGGCCCGCTACGCCGTCGTGCTGGTCCACGGGCGCGGCGGCACCGCACAGGGTATGCTCCCGATTGCGCGGGCCGCCCGGGCAACCGATGGCGCGCTCGTAGCGCTCGTGGCCGCCGGGCAGAGCTGGTACCCCGAGCGGTTCCTCTCCCCCCGTGCCGCGAATGAGCCGTGGCTTGGCAGTGCGCTGGCGTCCGTCGGTTCCGCCGTCGATCGGGTCCGTGCGGCGGGTATCCCCGCCGCGCAGATCCTCCTCGCCGGCTTTTCGCAGGGGGCCTGCCTGGTGCTCGAGTACGCGGCCGTCGCCGCGGCCACACACGTCCGGTTCGGCGGTGTGGCGGCGTTCGCGGGAGCCCTGATCGGTGATCCGGCTGTTCCCCGACACGACCATGGCTCGTTGGCGGGGACACCGGTCCTGCTGGCGTGCGGCGACGCCGATGTCCACATCCCCGAGGAGATCGTCCGTTCGTCCGCGTCGGTGTTCCGGTCGTTGCACGCCGTCGTTGATCTCCGGATGTATCCGGGGGTCGGACACGACATCGTCGCCGACCAGATTCAGGCCCTCGCCGATCTCGCCGCGACGTTGCGCGGAGCCCCGTCGGAGGCGCATCTTCCGCCCCGATGAGTCGCCGGCATGCGCAATTAGGGTTCGATTTTTTCGACGCGGCTCCGGCCGCGTCCGATTCGTCGTCGCCGGTCGCCTCGGTCTCTCCCGCACCCGCGGCGGTGCCCCCGACACCGGTCTCGTCGGTGACGCAGTCACTGACGCAGGCGGTGACGCAGTCGGTGACCACCACCGTGTCGCAGCTGTTCACGCAGCTGTTCTCTCCGGTGCTCACGCCGGCGTTCGTGCCGGCGCCGCCGAAGCCGATGGCCGACGACACGCGACCGTCGCGCGGCCGCACCGCGGTGCGGGCACGCACGGCCGTGCTCTTCTCGCGCCTCGAAGACCTCGGACTGCGCGGCGTCGATGCGCTGGTGCTCATGCGCACGCGCACCGTGATGGTGTCGCTCATCGGTCGCACGTTGCGCATTCACGAAGGGTACGCCGAAGCGCCGGAGTCGGTGCTGCGGGCGATCGTGGCCTTCGCCATCGCACGAAACAAGACGGAGCGCACCACGGCCCGCGAAGCGATCCTGGCCTTCGACGTGGAGCGTGGCCCCTCGGTGCGACGTCAGGAACCGGCGCGTCCCGGTGATGTCGCGGTGATCGCGCAACTCATGGAGGCCCATCGCGAGCTCAACGCCAAGTGGTTTGCGAGCACGCTGTCGGTGATTCCGCTGCGCTTGTCGGGGCGGATGGCCACTCGGCTCGGCCACTACGATCCGGGCTCGCGCCACATCGCGCCCGAGATCGTGATGTCACGCACGCATATCACGCGCCACGGGTGGCGCGAGGCGATGCACACGCTGCTGCATGAGATGGTGCATCAGTGGCAGCACGAAACCGGCCAGCCGGTGGACCACGGGACCGCGTTCCGGCAAAAGGCGCGCGAGGTCGGCATCGCCCCGGCCGCCAAGCGCAACGTGGCTCCCCTCGAGCGGCGGCGCGCCGGCAAAGCCGGCTAACCGGATCACCCTGCCCCGGAATCCCGGTGGCGTGCTCGGTCCCCCCGCCCGCCGCCATGCACTAGATTGCGCATGTGATCTTTCGCTTCCTCCGCTGACACGCTCCCGTCATGGCTCTTGATCTGCATTCCGCCAGCGCGATTCCCGCGCTGCCTTCCGTCGAGCTGAAGGCGCACGCCGCCGATCTGTTCAACATCGACGCGGCGCTCACCGAAGAAGAGCGCTCGATCCGCGACACGATCCGTAAGTTCGTCGATGAGCGGGTGCTGCCGATCATCGGCGAGTGCTACGTGCAGGGGCGCTTCCCCGACGAGCTCGTGGCCGAGATGGCCGAACTCGGTGTGCTGGGCGCAAATCTCCCCGAGGAGTACGGCTGCGCCGGTCTCTCGAGCGTGGCCTACGGCCTGATCATGCAGGAACTCGAGCGCGGTGACTCGGGCATCCGCTCGTTTGCCTCCGTACAGGGCGCGCTGGTCATGTATCCGATCTTCGCGTTCGGCTCCGAAGCGCAGAAGCACCACTACCTCCCCAAGCTGGCGAAGGCCGAGATGATCGGCTGCTTCGGCCTCACCGAGGCCGACTACGGGTCGAACCCGAGTGGGATGATTACCCGCGCCAAGCAGCAGCCCGACGGCAGCTGGATCATCAATGGCGGCAAGATGTGGATCACCAACGGATCCAAGGCGCACGTCGCCATCATCTGGGCCAAGACGG
>CAIUOO010000440.1 GCA_903900795.1 uncultured Gemmatimonadota bacterium
CGCTGCAGGCTGCCCTCATCGTCGTGCCGGTGTGGCGGGCCGTCCGTAACGCACCGCAGGCACGCGCGCAGTGGAACGCGCTCAGTGAACGATGGAGCGTGGCCGAACGCGCGGACTCGCTCTCCGTCGCCGCGCAACGCGCGAGCGGGGCAAGCGGCGTGGCACCGACCGGTGAGTCTGTTTACGCCGTGGTGCGCATGCCGTCGAGCCGACCGAAGAAGGCATCGATAAGAGCTTCCCGTCCTCTGTGGTTACCGCTACTTGAGGCCACGTATCTCTGGGGCATTCCGATAGCACTCCTGGTTCTGACCGCCCGTTGGCAATGGCGCCGCGGTGCTCGCGATGGCGACGGACAGGCTCCCCCTCGCGCCGGCACTGTCTAACGAAACGTTGCTGCTGGCAGCGCGGTGCGGTGTGCGGCAGGCGGGCGCCGTGCTGGCGCACGCCGCCCGTCCGGCCGCATTTTGGATGATGCGCTGCAGCAGAACGTAAGGCGTTAGGCGGCACTCCTCAAAGTCTTCTTTCCCTTCGGCACCGTAGCTCCGGAGCGCTCCCCAATGCACGCCCCACTCGCCCACGGGCCCGAGAGTAATCGTATTCAAGTGAATGTGCGGTCGGAGATCGACCCGCTGAAGGTGGTGGCGATGCGGTGGGCGATCCCCTACCGGACGAGCTGGCGTGACGTCGTCTCGGTGCTCAGTGCGTCGGTTCGTGCACAATTGCGACACAATTCCTGGGCGGACTATCGCTACGAAGTCGTGCGGACCCAGCAGGAGCGCGTGGTCCAGGTCATGCGCGACCATGGGGTCACCGTCCTATTCCTCGATAACGTCCCCGGCGTCCACAGTCAGCACTACACCCGCGATATTGCCTTCGGGATCGACGACGCCGTCTTCGTTGGACGGATGGGGACGCGGTATCGCGAGCCTGAGCAACAGGCCCTCGCTTCGCTCGCGCCCCGTCTTTCCACGGTGGTGCGCCTCGAACGGGGGCGCATCGAGGGGGGCGACGTCATGCTGTACGGCGATAAGGTGCTGGTGGGGCTCAGTGAGGCCACCGATGCCGCCGGGGTGTCGGAGTTGCGGCGGCTGCTCGCGGTGCGGAACAGTCCGCGGGAGCTCATCCTGATCCCATTTGCCCATCGCGGTGTCATTCACCTCGATACCAAATTCAACATCGTGGCCGACCACTGTGCCCTCTTCACGCGCGCGAGCTTTGGTCCGGACACGCTGCGCTGGATGGAGCAGCACTTCGACCTGATCGAGGCGACCGACGCGGAAACGCGGGGGCTGGAGATCAACACCGTGGCCCTCGGCAATGGGCACGTGATCGTCAGCGCGCAGAGCGAGCGGCTCGCGACGCGCCTCGCGCAACGGGGATTGACGCCGATTCTGGTGGACTATTCGGAAGTCACGCGCTGGCCGGGGTCCTTTCGCTGCACGACGCTGCCGATCGAACGGGCGGCGTGACCCCGAAAGCGGTACTTATGGTGCATCTTCCTTGGGGCCGTCTCCGAAAACCGGACACGTCCGGGCAGCGGCGCGCGCCGTGCAGCCTAACCTTGCGCTGCTCTTGACAGGGCCGTTAAGGATTGCTCCCTGTTCGCTACGCTCACTGGTCGCGTTTGATTGAAGGGCCCTGCAAGAGAACGCGGCGTTAGGTAGCCCTTCCACCGTATTGCTCATGCCTTTGCGTCGCTTCGTCGCCGTTATGTTCTGCGCGCTGGTTGCCCGGTCGACCGTCGGCCATGCACAGGTCCTCCGGGACAGCGCCGGCGTGCGACTTGTCACCTATCCGCGCAGCGCGAAGCCGCGCGCGGCGTGGAGCCTGAGCGCAAAGCCGCTGCTTGAACTTGGTACGACCGACGACCCCGCCAGCGAGTTCGCCGGGGTTCGGGGCGTCGTACGGCTCCCGGATGGCGGAGTCGCTGTGGCGAACGGCGCGAGCAACGAGATCCGCGTCTTCTCGCGCGACGGGCGGTTCGTGCGCGCCTTGGGGCGGGCCGGAAACGGCCCGGGTGAGTTTCGGCGGATTACCCGACTACTGCGGCGTGGCGACACACTCGTCGGGGTCGACGGAGACTCGCGCGCTCAGGTGTTCGAGGCGTCCGGTCGATTGGTCCGTAGCCTGCGACCCGCGCGGCGTGCTGGGAGTCGAGACCCGAAACGCATCGGCCTCAGCGCGGGACCAACCTCGTACGTCCTCGTGACGGATGGCGCGCCGATGGCCGAGCGTGAGCGGCAAGTCATTTTCTATACGCTCACTGTCGCCGACGCGGCGGGCGACTCGCTGCTCCCACTCGTCACGATGCCAGGGTATCGCACGAGCCCGATCAACGGCACCCCCGCCCGTCAGCAGCTCGCGGCAGAAGGCGTATTCGTCGCGTCTGACTCCAGCGCGTGCGCCGGATATTCCGACCGGCTGATGATCACCTGCTACGGGCCAACGGGGCGCGCGCGCCTCGGCATCAGCCGCGACATCGCGTCCCGCGCGATTCGCGAGGACGAACGCGCCATCGTACGTCAGGCGTATCTCGACGCCAATCGAGACGCCCCGCCGGCGGTACGTCAGCAAATGGCGACCGCAGTGCAGGCCTTTCCATTCGCGAGCACCGCACCCGCCTTCAGTCGTCTCATGCTCGGGCCCGACGGCGAGTTGTGGATCGGTCCCTTTGATCCCGGCTTCGGTCTGCCGGGCCCAGCAGCACCCGTTGTTCCAACGACGCCGCAAACGTGGAGCGTCTTCGCACCCGACGGTACGTGGCGAGCCGAGGTGTCGCTCCCGCGGCGGTTTGTACCGTTCGAATTCGGGCGTGATTACGTGGCCGGTGTCACATTCGATGCCGATGATGTCGAACGCGTGGTCGTATGGGGCCTGCGTCGTTAAGGCGCCGTCGTCCTACGTCACGCTTTGTGCAGCAGGGAGCCTTGGCGCTTGGGTCCGCATGGCAATCTCCAGGCGAATCCCGTATCCCGGCGATCGAAGCGGCGGTATTTTATTGAGGATCTCCCTTCCGAGTGTAACCATGGGCCAGACTGTCGAGTTGATGGATCGCATCACCGTGAACCCGGATCAGTGCGGGGGCCGCCCGTGTATTCGAGGCCTGCGCATTCGGGTCAGCGACGTGCTTGACTTGCTGGCCGTCGGACTGACGGCCGAGCAGGTCGTCGAGGAGTTACCCGATCTGGAACGCGAAGACATCGCGGCGTGCCTGCGCTTTGCAAGTCGCCGCCTCGGGCATCCCGTGCTCGCCGCTTAGACCGTGCGCATTTGGGTCGATGCACAACTGTCGCCCGGGCTGGCGCGGTGGTTGCGCGATGAACTCGCTGTTGATGCCGTCGCCGTGCGGGAGCTTGGGCTTCAAGCAGCGGAAGATCCAGAGATCTTTGCGCGAGCGCGGAGTCAGGATGGTACCGTCGTACTCACAAAGGATAGTGATTTTGTCGAGCTGGTGACGCGCCTCGGACCGCCGCCGCAAATCGTGTGGCTCACCTGCGGTAACACCAGCAACGCGTATCTCCGGGATGTTTTTCGCGAGTCGTGGTTGCGTGTAGAGAGCTTGCTTGCAGCGGGTGAGGCACTCGTGGAAATTGGCGGGCGCTCTACCTAACGGAACGTTGCTGCTGTCAGCGCAATGTCGTGTGCGGCAGGCGGTCGCCGTGCTGGCGCACGTCGCCCGTCCGGCCGCATTTTGTTTAATGCGCTGCAGCAGAACGCAAGGCGTTGAGGTTGTAGGAAAAGTCGTTTTCCGGCGCGCTCGCGTGCAGCGTCGCGCCGCGCAGGTCCCCTCGATGCTTTCTCGTGCAAATCGCAGTTGTATCACACGCGTTGCGTGTCGACGCGCGGTGTTCCTCGCGCTGC
>CAIUOO010000441.1 GCA_903900795.1 uncultured Gemmatimonadota bacterium
GGGTGGCACGCCGGCCGAGCGCGCCGATCGCACGCGCAGCACGGGCAGTGTGCTCGACTGGATCACCGGACGCGTGTCGCAACTGAATCGCCAGCTCGGCGCCGGCGACCGACGTCGCATGGAGCAGTACCTCGAGAACATCCGTGAAATCGAGCGACGCATTCAGCAGGTCGAAGCGCGCAACGCGTCGGGCGAGGAGCGTGAACTGGCCGGTGCACCGGCGGGTGTGCCGGATTCCTTCACGGACCATGTGAAGATCATGTTCGACCTGCAGGTGCTCGCGCTGCAGAGCGACATGACCCGCGTGTTCTCGTTCAAGATGGGCCGCGATGCCTCGGCCCGCGTGTATCCCGACAGCGGCGTGGCGACCGGCTTCCACCCGGCGTCGCACCACGGCAACAACCCGGCGCGTGTGAAGGAGTTCGCGGAGATCAACCGCTACCACGTAAGCCTCCTGCCGTACCTGCTCGACAAGCTCAAGACCACGATGGACGGCGATACGCCGCTGCTCGACAAGACCACGATCGTGTACGGCTCGCCGATGTCGGACAGCAACACGCACAACCATCGGCGCTGCCCTCTCATTCTGCTCGGTGGCGGCCATGGTCTGGCGTCGGGCAATCAGCACCTGAAGGCGCCCGACGGCACGCCGATGGCCAACGTGATGCTCAGTCTGATGCACAAGCTGGGCATGGATGACATCAACACGTTCGGCGACAGCACCGGCGAATTCGCGTTCTGATCTGTCTTTGACCTGTTTCCCATGCGGAGCGAAGCACATATGAATGGCACGATGCTGAAGGTGTTCGGGGTGATCGCGTTGGGCATTCCCGGTGGACTGCCTGTTGCGCTGCCTCCCACCACGCCGGTGGCCGACGCGGCCATGCGCGGCGACGGGGCCACGGTGCGTGCGCTGGTGGCGACCGGCGTCGACGTGAACGTGGCGCAGGGCGACGGTATGACGGCGTTGCATTGGGCGGCCAACCGCGGCGACTCGGCGCTCGCCGTGGTGCTGCTGCGCGCCAAGGCGCGCCTCACCGCGACCACGCGGATCGGCGGATACACGCCGCTCCATGTGGCGAGTCAGAGTGGAGCCACGGGCGTGGTACGCGCCCTGCTGGCCGCGAAGGCCGATGCACGCGCCGCCACGACGGACGGAGCGACACCCTTGCATCTCGCGGCCGTCGCTGGGGTTCCGGGCACGATCACGGCGTTGATCGCCGCGGGCGCCGAGGTAAACGCGAAAGAACCGGCGTGGGGGCAGACCGCCCTGATGGCAGCCGCGGCGCGCGGGCGAGCCGATGCGGTGCGCACCCTGCTGAAGGCCGGGGCAGATCCGGCCATCACGGCCAAGACCGTGGACATCATGGCCAGCGCGGCGCAAGACCGTCAAGCCAAGGCAAAACGGGATGCCGTGCTCGCGCAGCTGCGCGAGGAGCAAGGGCAGACGAAGAACCTGAACTGGATGCCGAATCCACAGCAGGTACAGGCAGCGGTGAAGGCCTCGCGCGAGGTCGAGGTGCAGGCGGCCTCGAAGGCAGCCCTCGAGGGAGCGGCAGCCGCCGCGGCGGCCGAAGAGGCGCGACTGGCCGCGCAGGGAGGTCGTGGGCTCGACGACGACAACCCGGCGTACAACGAGCAGCTCGGGGTGCAGGGTGGCCACACGGCCCTGCTGCTGGCGGTGCGCGAAGGACAGAGTGCTGCGGTCGATGCGCTGCTCGATGGCGGCGCGAACATCGATCAGGTGAGCGCCGGTGATCACACGAGCCCGCTGCTGATGGCCTCGATCAACGGGCACTATGATCTGGTGATGCGGCTGATCAAGCGCGGGGCGAATCCGAATCTGGCCAGCGACGCCGGCGCGGCACCGCTGTTCGCGGTGTTGAATAAGGAGTGGGCGCCGTCCACCCGTACGCCGCAGCCGGCGTTCCAGCTGCAGCAGCAGGCGACGTATCTCGAGGTGGTCGACGCGCTGCTGAAGGCCAAGGCGAATCCCAATGCGCGCCTCGTGAAGTCGCTGTGGTACACCACGTACAATCGCGACAACCTTGGCGTCGACTTCTCGGGGGCCACGCCGTTCTTTCGGGCGGCCTACGCGACTGACGTTCCCGCGATGAAGCTGTTGCTGGCGGCCGGCGCCGATCCCATGATCGCGACGATCAAGCCGAAGCCGAGAGCGCGTCGTGGAGCCGTGGCGGTCACCCGGGAAGACCCCTCGGGACTGGCGCCGATCCCCGAGGGGGGATTGGGCGTGTTTGCGATTCACGCGGCGGCCGGCGTGGGATACGGCCAGGGCTTTGCGGCCAACGACCACCGTCACACCCCGGACGGTTGGCTGCCCGCGATGCGCTTTCTGGTTGAAGAGCTCAAGTTCGACGTCAACAGCCGGGACTTCAACGGCTACACCCCGTTGCACCACGCGGCCGCGCGAGGTGACAACGCGATGATCGAGTATTTGCTCTCGAAGGGGGCCGATGTGATGGCGGTCGCTCGGAGCGGACAGACCACGGTGGACATGGCCAACGGCCCGGTACAGCGCATCTCGCCGTTTCTCGACACGGTCGCCTTGCTCGAGAAGCTGGGTGCCAAGAATAACCATCGCTGCGTGTCGTGCTGACAGCGACGAAGCGCGTGAACTCGACGACGAGCCGTAAGCCGTAGCATACATGATGCGCGGGTCAGGGACGTAGGATTTGACAGTCGGGCGTTGTCACGCTAAGTCACCAGTGCCAGTTCGGCCTCGGCCGCACCCACTGTGCGTCCACGGCCTGCATCACGCCCGACTCACATCCGAGGAGAGTCGATGTCCCGTACGTTTCGCGCTACGCGATTCCTCGTCCCGCTTGCGCTGCTCTGCTTTGCCGGCAGTGCGCGGGCGCAGAGCCCAGTCACCATCAGTGGGCAGATCGCCGATTCCACCTCGAAGCGTCCGCTGGTCGGCGCCGAGATCACCGTGTTGCGCGATGCCGATGGCACGCTCGCGGGAAGTGCCCGGGCCGGTGAAAGCGGCCGGTACACGCTGGTCACCAACACGACCGGCCTCGTGACCGTGCGGGTGCGACTCGTTGGCTACACGCAGCAACAGCGGCGACTCACGCTCGTCGCCGGTCAGACGTTCACGGCCAACTTCAATCTTGCCGAGCGGCTGATGCAGCTCGATCAAGTGGTGGTGACGGGCACGGCCGGCGTGACGCAGCGTCGTGCCGTCGGCAACGTGGTCAGTACGATCGATGCCTCGAAGGTGCTCGAGATCGCACCAGCCCGCAGCGTGAACGAATTGATCGGGGCCCGTACCCCCGGACTGATCGTGCTGCCCTCAACCGGTCAGGTCGGCACCGGCGCGCAGCTCCGCGTGCGAGGTACGAGCAGTCTCTCGCTGAGCAACGAGCCGATCGTCTACATCGACGGCATCCGCATGGACGCCACGGCGTCGCGCGGTCCCGGTCAGCGCGGTGGTGCCGGCGCGAGTCGGTTGAACGACATCAATCCGCAGGACATCGAAAGCATCGAAGTGATCAAGGGCCCGGCGGCCTCGACGCTGTACGGCACCGAAGCCTCGAACGGTGTGATTCAGATCATCACCAAGCGGGGCAAGTCGGGCAAACCGAAATTCGATTTCACGACGCGTCAGGGCACCAACTGGATGCAGAATCCGGAAGGGCGCGCTGGTCTCAACTACTTTCGCAACCCGGCCACGAACGCGGTCGAGGGCGTCAACATCTATCGTCAGGAAGCGGAGTTCGGCAACGGGCCGATCTTCACGAACGGACGTAACGCCGGTTACAACGCCAGCCTGAGCGGTGGCACCGACGATGCCCGCTATTACATCGCCGGCTCCTGGGATGATGATGTCGGCATCGTGAAGCACAACTACGACAAGAAATTCAGCGCGCGTGCCAACGTTGACATGACCGCCGGCAAGACGTTACGCCTGTCGGCGAGCCTCGGTCACGTGCGGGATCGCGCCCGACTCGCACAGGGGGCGATCGACATCGATCCCTTCAGCCAGCTGGTGTGGGGCACACCGCTCGCACTCGGCACCGGTAAGCGCGGA
>CAIUOO010000442.1 GCA_903900795.1 uncultured Gemmatimonadota bacterium
ACGTACGGACACGTCCCGCCGCCGGCACCCTGCTGCGCGTGGGCAGCACGGTGCAGCTCGAGATGCCGCGCATGGAGGCGGCCAAGTGACCCGCTCCTCTCGCGTCGTCGACGTGAGCGTCCTGCTCGACGCATTGCGGGACGCCGGACTGCTGGTGTCCTCCGCCCCCGATCTGCCGCCCGCCGTCACGGATGTGATCGACGACAGTCGGGGGGTGACGCCGGGATCGGCGTTTCTGGCGGTGAAGGGGGCCGCGCAGGATGGTCACACCTGGCTTCCCGCCGCCAAGGCCAGCGGGGCGGCGCTCGCGCTGGTGGAAGATGTGCAGGCGGCCGTGGCCGCTGGCCTTCCGGCCATCGTGGTGCGTGACGGCCGCCGTGCCGCTGCCGTGGCGGCCGCCGCCTTTCACGGGTGGCCAGCCCGCGAACTCACACTGGTCGGCGTGACCGGGACCAACGGCAAGACGACCACGGTTGGTTTGCTGCGTCATCTGCTCGATTCCCCCGAGCGTCCCGCCGCTTCGATCGGCACCCTCGGCGTGTTGCTCGGTAGCGAAGGCCACAGCATGCCCGGCGGCAGCGGGCTCACCACGCCGGGCCCCGTCGAGTTGCAGCGCCTGCTGCGCGAACTCGTCGATCGCGGTGTGCGCACGGTCACGATGGAGGTGTCGTCGCACTCGCTCGATCAGCGACGGGTGGACGGCCTGTCGTTTGCCGCGGCGGTCTTCACCAACCTTACGCGCGATCATCTCGACTATCACGGCACGCTGGAGGCGTATCGCGCCGCCAAGCTGCGGCTCGTCGGGCTGTTGGCGCGTGATGGCGTTGCGCTGTTCAACGCCGATGACCCGTCGTGGCGCGGGGTGACCAATGCGCCCACGTCGTGGACCTTCGGCACCGAATCCGGCGCCGATATCTCGGCGCGGGATGTCACCTTCAGCAGTGAAGGCAGTCGATTCATCCTCGTGTCGCCGCATGGCGCGCAATCAGTGGCGTTGCCGCTCCTCGGCGACTTCAATATCGCCAACGCCCTCGGGGCAGCGGCGGTGGCACTGGCCTTGGGCATGCCGATCGCCGACGTCGCACAACGTTTGTCCGTCGCACCACAGGTGCCGGGACGGCTGGAACGGTTGCACACGTGTCCAACCGTACTGCGTGACTACGCGCATACGCCCGACGCGCTCGATCGTGCGCTGCGCGCCGTGCGTCCGTTCACGCGGCAGGACGACGGCTCGGCCAGCCGCCTGATCGTGCTGTTCGGCTGCGGCGGCGACCGCGACCGCGGCAAGCGCCCGGAGATGGGTCGCATCGCCGAAGCGTTCGCCGACGTCGCGATCGTGACCAGCGATAATCCGCGCACGGAAGATCCCGATCGCATTCTCGACGATATCGAGGCCGGCATGACGCGACGCGATCATGTGCGCGTGGTCGATCGTCGCGAGGCGATTGTCCATGCCCTGCGTATGGCGACCCCGCGTGATGTCGTGGTGCTGGCCGGCAAGGGACATGAGACGTATCAAATCCGTGGCACCACGTCGTATCCGTTCGATGAACGAGAGATCGTGAATGAACTCTTGGCTGAGCGTTCGGCCGCGATGCCGCCTGTCCTTCCCAACCGTCCGCCCCATTCTGCGTGACCGCCTTCTCCACCGCCGGTACCGCGTTCAGCGCGATCGCCGCCGTTTCGCCTGATCACGCCCATCCGTACTGGACCTTCGAGCGCGTGGCTGACGCGCTGGGAACCGGGCCACGGATCCCCCGGCCGCTCGCTGGCGTGTCCACTGACACGCGGGCGATCACGCGCGGCGACGTCTTCGTGGCGCTGAAAGGGGAGCGATTCGATGCGCACGATTTTCTGGCCACCGCGCGTGATGCTGGTGCGGCCGCGTTCGTCGTCAGTGATGCCACCAAGGCGGCGGGACTTGGCGTGCCGACGTACGTGGTACCTGACACGTTGGTGGCGCTCGGACAGCTCGCCACCGCTTGGCGCCGCGCCTGGGGGCGCAGTGTGATCGCGGTGGCCGGCTCGAACGGCAAAACCAGCACCAAGGAACTGCTCAAGGCTGCGTTCTCGCGCACGCTCGTGGTTCATGCCACCAAGGGCAATCTCAATAACCTCATCGGCGTGCCGCTCACGGTGCTGGCGATTCCTTCCGAGGCGGACGTCGCGATCGTCGAGGTGGGGACCAACACGCCGGGGGAGGTCGCCACGTTGCGGGCGATGACCGAGCCCGACATCGCGGTGTTGACCTCGATCGGGGAAGAGCACCTGGAAGGGCTCGGCGATCTGGCCGGCGTGCTGCGCGAAGAAAGTGAGATCTTTCATGGCGTGACGCTCGCCATCGTGCCGGCGGCGCACCCCGACGTCCTCGAGATCGCGAAGGGCCGCGCGACGGCCGTCCTGTCCGCCGGTCTCGAGCACGCCTCGATCACGCCCACGGCATGGGGGCTCGATGCCGAAGGACGACCGTGGCTCGACGTGGAAGGCGTGCATTTCACGTTGCCGCTGCGTGGCGCACATCAGGCCGCGAACGCGATGCTGGCCATCGCCGCCGCGGGCGCGTGTGGCGTCCCGCTGGCCGACGCGGCCGCCGGGATGGCCGAGATGCCGGTCCCGAGCATGCGCGGTGCGTGGGAGCAACTTGGCGAGCTGATCCTGATCAATGATGCCTATAACGCCAATCCGGCGTCGATGCGTGCTGCGCTCGATCTGCTCGGACGGGTAGGTTCAGGACGACAGCGCGTCGCGATTCTCGGTACCATGCGTGAACTCGGTGCGCACGCGGCGTCGCAGCACCGGGCGGTCGCGACGGCGGCGCTGGCGTCGGGGGCTGATCTGGTCGTCGGGGTCGGTGACTTCGCGGCGGCGCTGCACGACGTGGCGCCGTCCAACCCGCGCGTTGTGGCGACGCCGGATTTTGACGAACTGTGGATGCTCCTGGCTCCCCGACTCGAACGCAACGCCATCGTACTGCTCAAGGGCTCCCGTGGGATGCGCCTCGAGCGGTTGGTTCCCACGCTTACGTCCTGGGCCACTGCCTAGTGCTCTACACTCTGCTTCAGCCGTTTGCGCGCGATGTCCGCGTGCTCAATCTGCTCAACTACATCACGTTCCGGTCGGCGGCCGCGTTTGTGTCGGCGCTGCTGCTCACGTTCGTGTTCGGTCCCATCATCATTCGCCGGCTCCGCGCCATGGCGGTGCATCAAGTGGTGCGCGAGGGCACACCGGACACGCACGCCGGCAAGGGGACCACGCCCACGATGGGTGGCCTCATCATTTTGGCCGCCACCTTCGTCCCGGTGCTGCTCTGGGCGCGCTTGAGTAATCGCTACGTGCTGCTGGCGATGGCGGTCACCGCGTGGATGGGGATGATCGGTTTTCTCGATGACTACTTGAAGCTCAAGCAGAAGCGGGAAGGGAAGAAGAACGAGGGACTCGTCGAGCGGTATAAGCTCGCCGGGCAGGTCACCTGTGGCCTCGGCCTCGGACTCATTCTGCTGCTGTTCCCCATTTCCACGTTGCCGGGGGCCAGCACCACATTGCCGTTCTTCAAATACGTGCTGGTGGTGCCGGCGGTGGCGTGGGCGGCGTGGATGTACATCCCCTGGGTCACGTTCATTCTTACTGGCTTCAGCAACGCGGTGAATCTCACCGATGGACTCGATGGATTGGCCGCTGGATTGATGGCGATCGCCGTACTCACCCTGGGTCTGTTTGCCTATGTGGCCGGCCGCGTGGACACGAGTGCGTACTTGCAGATCTTCTACCTGCGCGGGGCGGGCGAGCTCACCGTGTTCTGCGCGGCCGTCGTCGGCGCGTGCATCGGTTTTCTGTGGTACAACGCGCATCCGGCGCAGGTGTTCATGGGCGACACCGGCTCGCTGGCGCTGGGCGGGGCGCTCGGATCGATCGCCATTTTGCTGAAGAGCGAGTTTCTGCTGCTGGTCGTTGGCGCGGTGTTCGTGGCAGAGACCGTGTCGGTAATCCTGCAGCGTGGCGTGTTCAAATACCGCAAGAAGCGATTCGGGCTGGCACACGCGCAACAGCATCGTGTGTTTAAACGCGCGCCGCTACATCACCATTTCGAACTGTCCGGCTGGCCGGAAACGCAGGTCGTCATCCGCTTCTGGATCATCGGGATCTTGTGCGCGATTCTCGCGCTCAGCACGCTCAAATTGCGTTGACGGAGCGAAACCTTGGGTGATGCACGATCGTCGCAGGATCTCGCCTCGCTGGTCGCGCGACGTCTCGCCGAACGACAGGGAGAGTTTGCCGTGATCGGGCTGGCCCGGAGCGGGGTCGCTGCGGCGCGACTGCTCCGCGCGGCCGGCTGCTCGGTATACGCCTCCGATGCCTCAACGTCAGGGGCCGTTCGCGATGCCGGCGCGATGCTCGAGCGCGAGGGCGTCAGTATCGACGTCGGTGTGCACAACGTGCAGCGCATCGCGCACTGTTCGGTGCTGGTGGTCAGCCCCGGGATCCCGCCTACGGCGCCGCCGATCCGCGCGGCGCTCAGCGCCGGCGTGCCCGTCGTGAGCGAAGTCGAGGTGGCGCTGCGATTGCAACCGGCCCTGCGCTACATCGCGACCACCGGGACGAACGGCAAGACGACCACCACAGCGCTGATCGGCCATCTGCTCCGCGCGCTGGGACATGACGCGGCAGACGTTGGCAACATCGGTACGCCGGTGGCCGAGCTCGCGCTCAAGGAGGTCCCGCCGCCCTGGGCGTCTCTCGAGCTGTCGTCGTTTCAATTACATGACACGCCCGGCATCATGCCCGACGTCGGGGTACTCACCACCCTCAGTCCCGATCATCTGGATCGGTACAGCAGTGTGGCCGACTACTACGCCGACAAGAAACGCCTCTTCGCGAATGCCGTGGTGTCGTCGCAGTGGGTGACCACGGCGGACAGCGCCGATGTCGATGCCCTGGTGGCCGGCGTTCCCGGACAGTGGCACCGATTCTCCGTGCATCGCACCGACGTGGACGGCTATTTCCACCGCGACTCTGGTCTGCTGCACGTGTTCGGCGAGCCGCTGGTGGCGCGTGACACATTCGCCCTCGCCGGCGATCACAATGTCGCCAATGCACTCGCCGCGCTCCTGGCCGTCATGGCGGCCGATCCGCTGCACCGGCTTCCCGCGGCTCGTGCCCAGTTGGCCAAGGCCATCGGAACATTCGGCGCGCTGCCGCATCGACTCGAGCCGGTGATCGATCGCCATCGGATTCTCTGGCTCAACGACTCGAAGGCCACCAACATCGACTCCACTAAGGTGGCGTTGGCCAGCATGGCCCGCCCTACGATCGTGCTGCTCGGCGGACGTCACAAGGGCGAGTCGTACACGGCCCTGGTGCCCGAACTGCTGCGCACGGCTAAAGCCGTGCTCGCGTACGGTGAGGCCGGAGCGCTGATCTTGGGCGATCTGGAAGCGCCGTTGCACGGGCGCGTGCCGGTGGAGCATTGTGCGTCGGACAGCTTTGAACAGGTGATGACGCGCGCGCGCGCGCTCGCCGTGGCTGGGGACGTGGTGCTGTTGTCGCCGGCCTGCTCCAGCTACGACATGTTCAACAACTACGAAGAGCGCGGTCGCGAGTTCGCGCGACTCGCGGGCGTGATCGCGTGAGTGCCGTGATGAGCGGAACCATGACCGGCACGCGTGAGCGATGGCGCATGTCGCTCGAGGCGCGGGCCCTCCTGCTCGTCTCGGCCGTGTTGGTCGCGTTCGGGCTGGCGGTGCTGTACAGCGCCAGCGCCCTGCAGGCGATTTCGGCCAACAGCCCCGGCCATGTATTCGTGCTGCGGCAATTCACCGGCGTCATCGCGGGCGTCGTGATCTTTGCGATCTGCGCCAAGGTCGACGCCGAGCGCTGGCGGCGCGTCGCCTGGCCGATCATGGGCGTCAGTCTGCTGCTCATGCTCATCGTGATTCTGCCCGGCACGGAATCGATCTCGACGAGCATGTACGGTTCGCGTCGGTATCTCTTCAATGGCTCGATTCAACCGTCGGAGCTGGCCAAGTTCGCCGTGCTGGTCTGGACGCCGATGTTGCTGGTCAAGAAGGGCGCGGCCGTGAAGCAGCTGGGCAAGGGACTCATGCCCTTCGCCGTCGTCATCGGGACGCTCAGTCTGCTCGCGATTCTCGAGCCCGACATTTCTGTCGCCATGATGTTTTGTCTCATCATGGCCGTGCTGCTGTTCGTGGGCGGCGCGCGCGTCTCGCACTTCCTGCTGTTCGGTGTGGTGGGCCTGCTGCTCATTGGCTTTCAGGCCACGCAAAGCACGTACGTGCGGAAGCGCGTGATGAGCTTTCTCGCCAAGGAGCAGGAATCGACGACGCGGTCGTCCACGGCCGATCAGCAGTACCAATCGTTCGTGGCGGTTGGGTCGGGCGGCATTGTCGGCGTGGGCTTCAGTCAGGGTAATCAGCAGCGCGGTTGGCTGCCTCTCGCCTACAACGACTTCATCGGCTCGATCGTGGGCGAAGAATTCGGCTTCCTCGGACTTAGTGGGCTCACGCTGGCCTTCGCGCTGTACGGCTGGCTCGGGTTCCGTATCGCGAGACGCGCGCGAAGTCCGTTCACCTCGCTGCTCGCGATTGGGATCGCATTCGTCACCGTGTTCACCGCGTTCATCCATTTGGGTGTGGTAATTGGCCTGCTGCCGAACACGGGTCTCACGCTGCCCTTCGTGTCGTACGGGCGCTCCAATCTCGTGCTGACGCTGGCCATGACGGGCATCCTGGTGAACATCGGCAGCGATCGCGAGCGCGTGTACGGCGCCGGCGCGACCGATCCGCTGGTCTCGATGCCATGACGCCGTCTCGTCGCACGCGCGTGTTCTTCGCCGGTGGCGGTACCGGTGGACACCTGTATCCCGGACTGGCCATCGCGCGGGCGTTGGTAGAGCAGGCGCCGCACCTCGAGCCCCACTTCATCGGGGCGCGTCGCGGGATCGAACGCGATGTGCTGCCGACCACCGAGTTCGCGTTCACGCTGCTCGACCTGCATCCGCTGTACCGCCAGGCACCGTGGAAGAATTGGCGCACGGTGGTCGGTGCCGTGGGAGCGTGGCGCGAGATCTCGGCGCTCGCGGCGCCCAATGCCCCGCGCGCGGTGATCGGCACCGGTGGCTATGCGGCGGGCGTCGCGCTGGCCTGGGGGCGTGCGCACGGTGTCCCCACGATGCTGCATGAACCCGATTCGCATCCCGGGCTGACCACGCGCACGTTCGCGAAAGGCGCGAAAGCGCTCTTCCTGGGTTTTCCGGAAGCGGCGAATCGGCTCGCGGTCGGCGCCGACACGCAAGTGCTGCCGTTGGGGTGCCCCATCGAGCCACCACCGATGACGCCGCAGTCGCGGGCCGAGGCGCGCCGTGTCTGGGGACTCCCGGAGGATGCCTTCGTGGTGCTCGTGGTGGGCGGCAGTCAGGGCGCGCGCCCGCTGAACGACGTCGTGGCCGCTTGGACGGCGCAGGGACTCCCCGATGGCGTCGCGCTGATTTGGGCAACGGGGAAGCAACAGGCGGCAGGCTATCTCGATCGTGAATCGGGCATGGTGCGCGTGCGCCCGTATCTCGCCCCGATTGCCGACGCCTACGCCGCCGCCGATCTCGCGGTCACCCGCGCGGGCGCGATGACGATCGCCGAATTGTGTGCCTGGGGCATTCCGGCGCTGCTGGTGCCGTTGCCCAGCGCGGCCCAGGATCACCAGACGCACAACGCGCAGGCCACGCAGGACTCCGGCGCCGCGCGCTATGTGCCGCAGCGCGACTTGACGGTGGCCTCGCTCGAGGCCGCCGTGCGGGCCCTGCGGGACGATCGGCCCGCGCTCACCGCGATGCATGAGGCCGCGCTCACGCGAGCCCGTCCAGCCGCCGCCGCTGAGATCGCGACGTCGGTCATCATGACCCTGGGCCTCGATGCGGTGGGGATCGGCTGAGCCGGTCGCCATATTGCCTTCATGTCTTCGTCGAACTCCCGCCCCGTCGCCGATGCCGGCGCCCGCCCTCCGTCGTTGACGGCCGCCCTTCTGCTCGATCGCGCCGATCCGCGCCCCGTGCACTTCATCGGGATCGCCGGCGCCGGCATGAGTGCGCTCGCTGAATTGTTGGCCCGTCGAGGCGTGCGCATCCAGGGCACCGATGCGAATCCCGCCGGCGCGCCGGATCTCGCGCGCTGCGGCGTGGCCGTGGCCGCCCACGATGCCTCGCTCGTGGCCGGTGGGCGGGCGGTCGTCTATTCGTCGGCGATCGCCGCGGCACATCCGGAAATGGTCGCGGCCCGCGCCGCCGGCATTCCTTTGGTGCGTCGCGCCGAAGCGCTGGCCGACGCCGTCAGTGGCGGGACGTTGGTGGGCATCGCCGGGACCCACGGCAAGACCACCACAACCGTGATGACGACCGAAGCACTGACCGCGGCCGGACGCGACCCCACCGGCGTCGTTGGCGGTCGCGTCGAGCGCTGGGCCGGTAATCTGCGACTCGGCGGCGACATCTACGTGGTCGAGGCCGATGAGTACGATCGCTCGTTTCTCGCGCTCGATCCGGCGGTGGCGGTGGTCCTCAATGTCGAAGCTGATCACCTCGACATTTATCGTGATCTCGACGACATCAGGCGCACCTTCGAGCAGTACGTCGCACCGGCGCGCGTGGTGGTGCGATGCGCCGATGACGAGGGGGCCATGGCCCTGCGCATTGCATCGCGTCACGAGGTGATCGCCTACAGCGCCACGGCACCGGGTACGGAACCGTCGGCACACGCCGCCGATGCGCGCCTCGTGGCCGGCGATCTGGTGCTCGATGCGACGGGGGCGCGCTTTCAGGTGCGCTTCGACGGCGACGATCTGGGGCCGGTTCAACTCTCGGTGCCGGGCCTGCACAACGTCCGCAACGCGATGGCGGCCCTCGGCGCCGGGCTCGCGCTGGGGTGCACGGTGCCGAGTATGGCACCGGGACTCGCCGCGTTCCGCGGCGTCGAGCGTCGATTCCAGCGATTGGGCGCGGCGCAGGGCGTCGAGGTGGTCGACGATTATGCGCATCATCCCACCGAAGTTCGCGCCACCATCGCGGCCGCACGTCATGCCTTCCCCGGCCGCCGGCTCGTGCTCGCCTTCCAGCCCCACCTGTACTCGCGCACGCGCGATCTGCAGGTCGATTTCGCCGAGGCGCTCGGGGCGGCCGACGTCCTGCTGCTGTGCGACATCTACGGAGCACGCGAAACGCCCGCGCCCGGCGTCACGTCGGCTCTGATTGGCGACCGGGTCACCGCGGGGGTGCTGCAGTGGCACGGCCCGCGACGTGACGCCGCCGCCGCACTGCGCTCCGTGGTCCGCGAGGGCGACGTGGTCGTGACCATGGGTGCCGGG
>CAIUOO010000443.1 GCA_903900795.1 uncultured Gemmatimonadota bacterium
GGCGCATGGGCCGCATGGTGAACGAAGCGGTGGCGGACACGATGCGTGAAGCCAACGTGTCGCGCGACGCGTTTCTTGGCGTGGGCGTGGGCGCTCCCGGTCCGCTCGATCGCGAGCAGGGGATCGTGCTCGTGGCACCGAACCTCAATTGGCATAACATCCCGCTGCGCGATCGCATGACGGCGCTGACAGGACTTCCGGCGGCACTCGACAATGATGCGAACTGCGCGACCTACGGCGAATGGTGGGTGGGCGCAGCCAAGGGCGCTACGAACGTGATCGGCATGACAATCGGCACCGGTATCGGTGGCGGCATCATTCTCGACGGCCGGCTGTATCACGGCTCGAGTGACGTGGCCGGCGAAATCGGCCACACCACCATCAACCAGACGGGTCGTCGCTGTGGCTGTGGCAACTACGGCTGCCTCGAGGCGTACGCGTCGGGCACGGCGATCGCCGAGCGTGCCCGCGAGGCGCTGTCGTTCGATCAGCAGTCGGTTCTCCCGGACTTGGTGAACGGCGACGTGTCCAAAATCACCGCGGCCACGGTCTATGCGGCGGCGGCGCAGGACGATGCGGTCGCCATCGAGATCGTGCGCGACACGGCACGTTTTCTGGGCACGGGCATCGCGAATCTCCTGAACGTCTTCAACCCCGATTGTGTCGTGATCGCCGGCGGCGTCACGCAGGCGGGTGAAGCGTTGTTCGTGCCGCTCCGTCAGGAAGTGCGGCGTCGCGCGTTCAAGCCGGCGGTGGATGCCTGCCGCATCGTGCCCGGCGCACTGCCCGGCACCGCCGGTGTGGTGGGTGCCGTGGCCACCTTTATTGCGCAGCATACCGGTCGGCCCCCCGCGTGACGCCCGCCGCCTTGCCCACCGGGACGCGGAAGAAGCGCGTCGGCGTGATCGGCTCATTCGTGTGGGACGTGCTGCACGGGCGCGACAAACGCAGCGTGCCCGTTGAGGAATGGGGCGGCATCACCTACTCGCTCTCGGCCCTCGATGCGGCGCTGCCCGAGGACTGGGAGATCGTGCCGCTGGCGCGTGTGGGCGACGATCTGGTGGATCGCGCCCGTCTGTTCTGCCGCACGCTGCGGCACCTGGCGCCCGACGCCGAGATCATCGGCGTGCCCTATCCCAACAATCGGGTGGAGCTGCGCTATCTCGACGACGAACGTCGCACCGAGCATCTTACCGGCGGCGTACCGGCGTGGACGTGGCTGGGCCTCAAGTCCGTGCTGGACGCGGCCCGGCTGGATGCGCTGTACATCAACTTTCTGAGTGGGTGGGAGCTCGATCTGGAAACCACGCAGTTGGTGCGAGCCCATTTCCCCGGGCCGATCTACTGCGATTTGCACATGAAGATCATGGCCGTGCTTCCCGACGGCCTGCGCCTCGCTCAGCCGCTGCCGAACGTGGCCGCGTGGTGCGAGTGCTTCGACGTGCTGCAAGTCAACGAAGACGAGATGCAGATGATGGCGCCCGACTCGATGGCGCTGGCGGCGACGGCCATGGCCGCGGGGGTGTCGTGCTTGTGCGTCACGCTTGGCAAGCGCGGCGCGGTGTACGTGGCGGCGCCGGGCTTCGAGCGCCTGAGCGACCTCCCACCAGCGCGAGGTCACACATCTGCGCTGTCCACATCGCCCCGCGGCGGAAGTGGCCCGCTCGGCGCGCTGCGCACGGGGCTGGTGCCGAGTGTTCCACCACGGGTCGATGGCCCCGGTGATCCCACCGGATGCGGTGATGTCTGGGGCGCCACCCATTTCTCGCGGCTGCTTGCCGGTGATATGTTGACGGACGCGATCGCGGCGGCCAATCGGGCCGCGTCGCGCAACGTCGAGCATCGCGGAGCCACCGGGCTCGCGAATCATCTTCGCGGAGAGCTGAGTCTTTCGTGACGACTGTCATCAGCGTGCCGCCATCCCTCGATGAGCACAGTTTCGAGCAGGTCTTCGAGCAGTTGGCGTTGGTTCCCGACGGCGACAAGATCCTGATCGACGCGCGTCATGCGCGCTGGGCCTCGCCGTTCGGGTTGACCGCACTGCTGTGTGTCGCGCAGTCGCGCCCCGACCGGATGGGCTTCGCGGTGCCCGAGCATGCAGACACGGTGTCGTACTGGTCGCGCGCCGGATTCTTCCGTCATGCGGCCGAGTTGTACGACATGCATGGGACGGTGCCGCGGGCGCGTGACGCGCACGAATCGGATGTGCTGCTGGAAATCACGCCCATCACGAAGAGCGACGATGTGCACGGCGTGGTCGGTCGCATTCAGCAGAAGGCCGCCGACATCCTGCATGGCCAGCTCAATCTCGATACCGCGATCACCGGCGCGTTCGGCATGACGCTCAGCGAATCGTGCCAGAACATCGTGGAGCACGCTGGCCTTGGTGGCTGGGTGGCGGTGCAGGCGTACAAGTACGCCCGTCGTCTCGGGCGTCGGGTCGTCGTGATCGCGGTGTGCGACGCCGGTGTGGGCTTCCGGAAGTCCCTGGAGAGCTCGCCGGGACATCGCCGCAGCGATCGCTGGGATGATGCGATGGCGTTGGAAGACGCCGTGCTACGCGCCGTGAGCCGCTTCCGTCATGGCGACAAGGGGCGTGGGCAGGGCCTGGCCGGTATCCGTCGTTTTGTGGGACGCTGGGACGGCAAGCTGTCGGTGCGCAGCGGCACCGCCCGTATCGCCATTACGCCCGAGTGGGACGAAGACGTGCCCATGACCGAGGGCCTGCCCTTCTTCCCGGGCGCCCAGATGCAGGTCACGATTCCCGAGCGTCTCGGCGATGCCCCGGTGCGCCCTCGCGGCGCCGGCACGTCGCGCGCCCGCGCGCGGGGCACGATGTGAGAACCCGATGACCATGAATATCGACGTCGGGACCGTATTGCGCGGCACGGTGTGCGACCTGTATTCGAATCTCGTCACGCGCCCGACCGGCGCGGCGGTGCGCACGGCGATCGAAGAACAGGTCACCGAAGTGGGCGCCTCGGTGGTGACCACCATCGATTTCTCGCAGGTCAATCTGCTGGATTTCTCGTGCGCCGACGAGATCGTGGCCAAGCTGCTGCTGCGCTACGCGAGCGACGACGGCCTGCCGGGATTCCTGACCTTCCGCGGCATTCACGAGGGCCACATTGACCCCATCGAAACCGTCCTCGAACGTCACGCGCTGGCGTTGGTATCGTGGCATGAGGGGGTGGCCGAACTCTTCGGTTCGGTGGACGAGGACGAGCGACGGCACTGGGAAGCGGTGCGCGATCACGGACCGATCTGGGCCGAGTCGCTGGCCCCGATACTCGCCGTGACCGAGGCGTTTGCCGCGGTGCAGCTGGACCGGCTTCGGGGCCGACGCTTGATCATGCGACGAGACGACGGATTCACGGTGCCTGGCACCGTGGCGAGGGCAACATGAACGACGACGAGAAGGCCAAAGTCCGGAAGCTGGGAATGTTCAGCGGGTTCTCCCCGGTGCTCCAGGTCGTGGGATTCATCAGCAGCCGCCCCGGCGACGCCGAACGGGGGCCGATGGTGCGCCTGCGCTCGGATGATGCCCTCGTGCGGCTCGTGACGGGACATGAGCTGGTGCGTGTGGTATCGGATCGCCGTTCTGAACTGGCCGAACTGCAGATTGATGACACGTTGCCTCGCGGCGGGTGCGTTCTGCGGGATGTGGTCGGGGCGGCTCCGTCCGAACTCGTGCGCGTGATCAAGTTGGATACCGACTCGCGGACGCGCGTCTGACCACGATCAGCCCGTCGCCGGCCGACTCCGCCTCCATTCCGCGTCCAACCCGCCGTGCCTGACGTGAGTGACATCGACGCGATGCCCCCCATGCCGACCGACCGCTCGGTGGAGCGTCAGCTGGCGCAGCTGGATCGGACCGAGTCGGCGCTCGTGCTGGCCAGCGGCATGGCCGCGGTGGCCTGTACGATGGTCTCTCTCCTCCGGCCCGGTGATCACCTGCTCGCCAGTCGCTGGCTGCGCCCCGAAACGCGCCGGTTCTTCGAACACGAGCTTCCCGCCCTCGGTGTCGAGGTGAGCTTCGTCGATCCCACGGAAACGCGTGGTTGGCGACGCGCCCTCACGCGCACCACGCGCCTGGTGTATCTCGAGTCGCCAGTCGATCCGACCACGCGCATCGTGGATATGCGGCCGGCCCGCACCTTGGCGCAGGAACTCGGGCTCGCGCTCGTGGTTGATGCCACGCTGGCCAGCCCGATCAATTTTCGGCCCGTGGAGCACGGCGCCGATGTGGTGCTACACGCCGCCGGCACGTTTCTGGACGGCCA
>CAIUOO010000444.1 GCA_903900795.1 uncultured Gemmatimonadota bacterium
CGGTGGGCTGATCGGCATGAGCGGCTTCTACGATTTGTCGCCGAGCTATTTCAACGGCTACAGCGACGACAACTGCTACTTCAACAACCCGATGTGGTACGTCGCGAACATGGAAGGCGGCGCCCTCGACACGCTGCGGCATCACACGCGCATCGCGATTGTGGCCGGACAGGGGGCGTATGAGAAGCCCGAAGCGACGCGCGATTTTCACGACCTGCTCGACCGCAAGCAGATCGGACACACCTTCGACCTCTGGGGGCATGACGTGAACCATGATTGGCCATGGTGGCGCAAGATGCTTCCGCACTATTTGGAGCGACTCGGATGCTGATCAACAACGGTCGTGCGTTGTGGCTCGTGGGTTTTGGGTTGGCGATGGGTATGCCCATGGCGGCTACCGCTCAGGTGGCCGCGAAGAAGCCGGCCGCCGCTGTCTCGATGAAGCAGGCCTCCCTCGAGGCGCGTGTCGCCTATGTGCGCCGACTGCTGCGCAACACGCCGCTGGTGGATGGGCACAACGATCTGCCCTGGGCCATGCGCGAAGCGGCCAAGGATCCGCTCGATGTCGTGGCGTACGACCTCCGTCGGAAGACGGCCGGCATGACGGATATCGCGCGCCTACGCAAAGGCATGGTGGGCGGACAGTTCTGGTCGGTGTACATCCCCGGCGAAGTGCGTGACTCGGGCTACGCGCGTATTCAGCTCGAGCAGATCGACATCGCCAAGCGGGTGATCGCGCGCTATCCCGATGTGTTCGTGCCCGCGTACACTGCGGCCGACGTGCGGGCCGCGTATGCGCAGGGCAAGATCGGCTCGCTGCTGGGCATGGAAGGCGGACACGCGATCGAGAATTCGCTGGGCGCGCTGCGCGCGTACTACGAACTCGGCGCGCGCTACATGACACTCACGCACAACGTGACGCTCGATTGGGCTGACGCGGCGAACGATGTGCCGCGCAACAACGGCCTCACCGCGTTCGGCAAGGAAGTGGTGCGCGAGATGAACCGGCTCGGTATGATCGTCGACCTGGCGCACACGTCGCCGGCGGTGATGAGTCAGGCGCTGTCGGTGTCCGAAGCGCCGGTGATCTGGTCGCATGCCGCGGCGCGCGGCGTCACCGACGTGCCGCGCAACGTGCCCGACTCCATTCTCGCCCGCCTCCCGAAGAACGGCGGCGTGCTGATGATGACGTTCGTGCCGGGCTTCGTGTCGCAGTCGGTCGCCAACTACGGCGCACAGGTGACGGCCGTGCGCGATTCGATCGCCAAGCGCTTCCCGAATGACAACGACGCGCAGTTCAAGGCGGTGGCGGCGTGGCGTGAAACGCATCCCACCCCGATCGCGACGATTGCCGACGTGGCCGACCATCTCGACCATATCAAGAAGATTGCGGGTGCGGCGCACGTGGGCATCGGCGGCGATTTTGACGGCATCACGGAAACCGTGCAGGGGCTCGAAGACGTCTCGACGTATCCGACGCTGTTCGCCGAGTTGCTGAAGCGCGGCTGGACCGACACGGAGCTGAAGGGGCTCGCGGGTGAAAATGTTCTGCGCGTGCTGAAGGGCGCCGAAACGGTGTCGGCGCGGCTGCGCACATCGCGTCCCGCGTCCACGAAGACCATCCAACAACTCGACGGACGCCGCTGATGACTCTCGATCGCCGCACGTTTCTCAGGAATTCCGCGCTGCTTGGTGGTGCTGTCGGCCTGGGTCTGCCCGCCGTTGCCAGCGCCTTCACTGCCGACGGCGTACGGCCGCAGGCATATCGTCCGGAAACGGGCGAGGCGCAGCCCAAGCCGCTGCGCATTCTCATTCTGGGCGGCACGGGATTCATCGGGCCGAATCAGGTGGAATACGCGCTGGCGCGGAAGCACAACGTCACGCTGTTCAACCGCGGTCAGACGAATTCGATGCTCTTCCCGAACGTCCCGCGTATCATCGGCGATCGCAACGTGGCTGGTGGTCACGATGGATTGAGAAACGGCACGTGGGATGTCGTGATCGACAATCCGACGCGCAATCCGCAGTGGGTGCGTGATGCGGGCAGTGCGCTGAAGGGACGCGTCGGACAATACGTATTCGTGTCGACGATCTCGGTGTTCAGTGATTACTCGAAGCCGGGGATGGACGAGAACGGCCCGCTGAACACACCGGGCGTACCGTCCGTGTGGACCAGTACCGATGGGGCGAACTATGGTCCGAACAAGGTGCAGTGCGAGATCGACGCGAAAGCGCAGTTCGGCGAAGACAAGGTGACCATCGTGCGGCCCGGCCTCATCGTGGGCCCCGGCGATCTCAGCGATCGTTTTTCGTACTGGCCCGTGCGTATCGATAAGGGTGGCGAACTGCTCGCACCCGGCACGCCGAACGATCCGGTGCAGTACGTGGACGTGCATGATCTCAGCGAGTGGATCGTGCGTACCGGCGAGAACCACACGATCGGCACGTTCAACGCGACTGGCCCGAAGTCGCCCACCACGATCGCCGAGATGTTGTACGGTATCAAGGCGGTGACCACGAGCGATGCGCGCTTCACGTGGGTGCCGGCCGAATTCCTGGCCGAGCAGCAGGTGCGTGCGTGGAGCGATATGCCGGTGTGGCAACCGGCCTCCGGTCGCACTGCCGGCTTCATGTCGGTGAACTGCCAGAAGGCGTACGCCGCGGGGCTCACGTTCCGTCCGCTCGCCGAGACGGCGAAGACCACGCTGGACTGGTACAAGACGCGTCCGGCCGCCGAGCAGGAGAAGGCGCGGGCTGGTATTGCGCCGGACAAGGAGAAGATGGTGCTGGCGGCGTGGCATGCGAAGGTAGGCAAGTAGTGCGCATTCTCGTGCTGGGCGGCACCGGGTACATCGGGCCGCATTTGGTGGAGCATGCGCTGGCGCGCGGTCACGCGGTCACGCTGTTCAATCGCGGCAAGACGAAGCCCGGATTGTTTCCGAAGGCCGAGCAGCTGATCGGTGATCGCAACGATCCGAATGGACACGAGGCGCTGAAAGGGCGCACGTGGGATGTGGTGTACGACCTGCCAACGACGAATCCGCAGTGGATCGTGAACGCGGCGGCGGTGCTGCGGGGGAGCGTGGCGCAGTACGTGTACGTGAGTAGCACGGCGGCATACAAGGATTTCACGCGGTCATTTCCCGACGAGACGCATCCCACGCAGGAGCCCGCGCCGATCAGTGGCCCCGAGGCGGCGGCCGCGCCGTACGGCAACAAGAAGGTGCGGTGCGAGCAGCTGGTGCAGGCGGCGTTCGGCGACGGTGCGACGGTGGTGCGCCCGGGATTGATCGTGGGACCGGGCGATCTCACCGACCGGTTCACGTACTGGCCCGTGCGCATCGAGAAGGGTGGTGACATTCTCGCGCCCGGCACGCTCGACGATCCGGCGCAGTGGATTGACGTGCGCGATCTCACCGAGTGGATGGTGCGTCTCGGCGAGAGCCGCACCGGCGGCGTGTTCAATGCGGTGGGTCCGCGCACGGTGTGTGGCATCGGCGAACTGCTGTACGGCATCAAGGGCTGCTTCGCGAACGATGCGCAGTTCACGTGGGTGCCTACCTCCTTCCTCACCGCGCAGAAGGTGCGCTCGTGGGCGGACATGCCCGTGTGGTCGTTCACCGGGGCGAGCACGGTGGCGTTCAGCACGAGCGTGATCGAGAAGGCGCTGGTGGCTGGGCTCACGTTCCGTCCGTTGGCCACCACGGTGCGCGATGCGCTCACGTGGTACCATGCGCGACCGGCGGCCGAGCAGGAGAAGTTGCGCGCCGGGATCTCGCCTGAACGCGAGCGCGAGGTGCTCGCGGCGTGGCGCGCGCAGCAGGGTGGAGCTGGCAGTCATGATGCGAGTGGGAGCCGGTGATGGCATCCGGGAATGCAGCGGGACGTGCCGCCGGAGTCGGTCCGCTTCGACGCATCGTGGACCGGCTCGGCACGATGGAGCCGGGGGAAGAACGGTCGACGCTGCTGGCAGCGACGTACTTTTTCTTCGCGCTGGCGAGCTACTTCATTTTGCGCGCGGTGCGTGACGAAGCGGGCGTGGCGGCGGGGACCTCGGGGTTGCCGTGGCTGTTCACCGGGACGCTGATCACGACGCTCGTGATGAATCCGGTGTACGGCACGGTCGTGGCGCGCCTTCCGGTGCGCCGGTTCATCCCGATCGTGTATCGCGTGTTCATCGCACTGCTGCTCGGGTTTGCCGCC